>CAJXPD010000424.1 GCA_913057785.1 uncultured Lewinella sp.
TAGACTTCCGAAGTCTTGAAGACTTCGGAAGTCTAAGGCCCCATTCGCCGGGCAAGCTCGCTGAAGATACAAAGCTCTAGCTAGATTTTTTCACTCGCAGGGTAGAGAAGTCCAATTCCACCTGCACATCCTGACCAACTGACCAATTCCGGGCTTTTTCTTTTTCCACTCGATGCGACACAGTTTGCCCTTGGATCGACAATTTCACCTTTACTCTCCCCTCTTCTTCAAATAGGGATAGGATAGTCCCTGTGCAGGAAAGACTTTGAGTAACGCTATCAGGAAATAACGCTTGAGGAGAGCAGGTGTTTAGCAAGCGACCCTGTTCAATCACATATACCGTATCAGACAATCGCAAAATCTCATTGGGTTCATGGCTGACCAGAATGGTAGTTAGGCCATACTTTCGGTGAATTTCCAGCAAATACTCTTGTAATTTTAATCGCATTTCCTGATCCAGAGCGGATAGGGGTTCATCTAGTAGCAGTAGCGGGGGTTTTTGGACCAGCGCCCTAGCTAAGGCGACTCTTTGCTGTTGCCCGCCAGAAAGTCGATTGGGTCTACGGTTTTGCAATTCCCGTAGCTCCATCAATTCAATGAGTTCTGCGATGATCGCATCTGGTTGTCCCTTGGGTAGGGCAAAAAGCAAATTCTCTCGCACACTCATATTCGGGAAAAGCGCATAGTCTTGGAACAGAAAGCCCAACTGGCGCTTCTGGGGTGAGAGGAAGATATTCTTATTGTGAGCATACCATTGTCGACCCTCTACTTGTATATGACCAGCATCAGGCCGGAGGAGGCCAGCCAGCATTCGCAAAATGGAAGTTTTACCAGCTCCAGATTTCCCATACAAGGTAACGAACTGTCCCTTTTCTAACTGAATCTCGATGTCGAGTTTCCGTCCTCCTTCCGCAAAATTCAATCTTTTCTCCAGTCTAAATCTAATCATTTCCAGTAGCTTTTAACATGACCACCGTTGACTAGATACACCAACAAGAGGATACAAAAAGTGATGACAAATAAGATCAGTGAATAAGTATTTGCTGCCGCATAATTTAAGGATTCCACTTCATCATAGATGGTAATCGATGCTACTTTAGTCTGCCCTGGAATATTCCCTCCGATCATCAATACTACCCCAAATTCCCCAATGGTATGCGCAAAAGAAAGTACGATGCCTGTCAGCAAAGAGGGGCGTATGTTCGGGAGTAAAACCTTAGTCAGGGTCGTCCACCGGGATTTTCCCAAGATGTAGGCAGCTTCCTTCAAAGAAGGTGAAAGGTTGGCAAAACCGGATTGAATGGGATGCACCATAAAGGGAAGACTATATAATAAAGAACCTATCACGAGGCCTTCAAAAGAAAACACCAAGCGCAAACCCAGGCTGGCATCTAGCCACTGACCGAAGGCATTGTTCGGGCTAAAGGCGAGCAGCAGGTAAAAACCTAGCACCGTTGGCGGGAGAACTAGCGGCATGCTGATCAAGGTCTCTATGACGGGTTTTACTCTATTTTTGGCGTAGGCCAACCAGTAAGCTAAAGGAATAGCTATGATGAAGAGTAAGATCGTGGTCACAAAGGCCAGTCGAAAGGTCAGACTTAAAGGTTGCCAGTCCATCATATCAATCTATCACAAGGTCCGTGCCAGTGCAGGGTTCAAGAATCTTGATGCTTTTGATGAAATTGAGAGAGGTTTAGTCTTTGGGGCATTGTAAATGGGTAGCGAAGATATAAAGTTTCGCTGACACTCGCCGCTTGAATAAAATGTACAATTTGAAGCAGTTCGACTGCTTTCTACAGATCAACTTCTGGAAAACTCCCAACAAATTTTATCTTTAATCAACCGACGCCAGTTACGGCTTCCCGAGCTGGAGAGTAGGATTTACCTTCAACAAAATAGACTATGCCTGCCACTTTGATCCGAAATGGTCGGCTATTCGATGGTACGCAAAACCCATCGAAAATAGCTAACCTATTGATAGAAGACGGTTTTATCCAAACCATCAGCACCGAAGACATTCCAGTTTCCCCCGATACCCGTATTATCGACGCCACGGGCAAATGGGTTACTCCGGGCTTTATTGACAATCACACCCACTATGATGGAGAGGTATTGGTTGCTCCCGGTTTGAAAGAATCAGTACGACATGGAGTGACTACGGTCATGCTTGGAGGATGTTCACTGTCCTTTGTTTGTGCTGAAGTTGAAGATTGCTGCGATATGTTTACTCGGGTGGAAGCCTTTCCCAGAGAGATTCTCTTCCCCATCCTCAAGGATCAAAAGAAGTGGTCTACACCAGAGGAATGGATAGACCATATCAACACCCTACCTGTTGGTCCTAATTTGGCCTCTTTTATCGGGCACTCCGATATCCGTGCGGCTGTCATGGGCATAGATCGATCCCTGGATAAATCCGAACGACCGAGCTCAGAAGAGATCCAGCGGATGAGGGAAATCCTCGAAACCGCGCTGGATGCCGGTTTTGTAGGTATTTCGATGCAACACAATCCCTGGGATAAGATGGATGGTAGACATTGGTCTAAACTACTTCCCGCTGCTTACGCTAAAGGAACCGAAAGACGGGCGCTCACCCGGATTGTGCGGGAACGGGGTGCACACCTACAAGGAGTTCCCAACCTCGTCAACCGTGTTGGTGCCTTCTGGTACATGACGCAAAGTGCCGCCTTCTTTTGGCGAAAGCCCCTCAAAACATCCTTGGTAGCTTTAATGGACTTGAAAGGGGATCCATTTATTCGCCCGATCGTGAGTGCCATTTCAGCCTTTTACAATCGATTCTTACGAGCAGATTTTCGGATGCAAGCTTTTCCAGTACCTTTCCGGGTGTATGCGGAGGGTATGGAACTAGTGATATTTGAAGAATTCCCAGCTGGAGAGCTGGCACGCCACCTTTCCCGAGACCTAAAAAAGCGGAATACCACCTTAATGGACCCGGAGTACCGCAAGACCTTTAAGAAAAACTACCGCAGCAAACTGACGCCCAAAGTGTGGCAAAAAGATTTCGGTGATGCCTACGTGATCGAGGCGCCAGATCAATCCTTGATTGGTAAATCCTTCCTGGAGATTGCCGAGGAGAGGGAACAACATCCAGTTGATGCCTTTCTGGATCTGGTGGTAGAAATGGATAAAGAAATCCTTTGGGAAACGACAATCGGGAATCACGACCCTTCCCGCTACAAACCCCATTACAATGATCCTAATGTAGTAATCGGTTTCGCGGATTCGGGGGCACATATCAACAATATGGCTTTTTATAATCTGCCGATTCGCGTGCTACGATATGTTCAGGCTTCCCACGAGAAAGGAGAACCACTCATGTCTTATGAAAAGGCCATTTGGAGACTGACTAAGGAGAATGCAGACTTCTTTAATATCGATGCCGGACATTTGGCAGAAGGTAAACGAGCTGATATCGTCATTCTTGATCCCGAGGAGTTAAGTGACAGCGTGCACGAATATCACACAGCTCCCTTCTTGGAGGATTGTGATCGATTGGTGAATCGAGATGATGAAGTCGTTAAACTGGTCATGATTGGTGGAAAGATAGCCTGGGAAGATGGTCAATTCTCCGCTGGCTTTGGCCAAGAACGCTTTGGCCAATTCCTGCAAGCCAATCACACCTATTCTAGTCCTACCCAAAAGAAAGTCAGTGCCCATGAAAGTGCATTATCGGACGTGTCACCTGTGTGAGGCCATGTGCGGCCTCCGAATTGAAACGGATGGTGATAAAGTAGTAAAGATTGAAGGCGACAAAGAGGACGTCTACAGCAAGGGACATATCTGCCCGAAAGGTGTGGCCTTACAGGATATTCACAATGACCCAGATCGGCTTAAGTATCCTATGCGAAGAAAAGGTGAGGAGTGGGAAAGGATTAGCTGGGCCGAAGCCTTCCATGAAGTAGAAACCAATCTGAACGCCATTAGAGATAAATATGGCCCAGATTCGCTAGGACTGTACATGGGTAATCCCGGAGTACACAATACCGGAACGGGTTTATTCTTTTTCGATTTCGCCAAGGCCTTGGGCGCCAGAAATAGATTTGCTTCTCATTCGCTGGATCAACTCCCGCAGATGTTCGTTAACGGAGAGATGTTTGGTCACCAGGCCATGTTTCCGGTGCCGGATTTGGAGCGCACAAGCTATTTCCTCGCCTTGGGTGCCAACCCACTGGTCAGTAATGGCAGCATCATGTCAACGCCAGATATTCAGGGTAAGTTGAAGAGCTTACAAGCGCGGGGAGGGAAGTTCGTGGTGATTGACCCTCGGCGTACCCGTTCCGCGAAGCTGGCAGACGAGCACTACTTTATTCGCCCGGGCACGGATGTACTGTTTCTTCTAGCCTTTGTTCATGTTCTTTTCGAGCAAAAACTGCTGCGGGTAGATACAGTAGTGGCTTACACGGATGGAATTCCGACGATGGAAGAGCTCACCCAAGCCTATAACCCAGAACTAGTGGCTCCACTTATCGGCATTGAGGCTAGTGTGATTCGACAAATTGTTCAGGACTTTTGCAGCGCAGAACAAGCCATCTGTTATGGCCGACTTGGGGTTTCGGTACAAGAATACGGCAGTTTATGTCATTGGTTGATCAATTCGATCAATATCCTTACGGGGAATATAGATCAGGCAGGCGGGGTGATGTTCCCCAGACCCGCCATGGATTTCGTCAAGCTGCTCAAGCATGAGGCCAAAGCTTTCCGCTGGAAGAGTCGAGTACGGGGCTTACCAGAGGTCGCCTCAGATTTACCGAGTACAGTAATGGCAGAGGAGATGCTCACGCCTGGAGATGGCCAGATCAAGGCTATGATTACCTTGGCTGGTAATCCTGTTCTATCTGCCCCAAATAGTAGCCAGTTGGATAAGGCCTTCAGCCAGTTGGAATATCAGGTAGCCATCGATATTTATTTGAATGAAACGACCCGGCACGCTAACATCATTCTCCCTCCGGCCACGGCCTTGGAGGTCTTGCACTATGATTTTGTGTTGAATATCGTAGCGCTTCGCAATGTGGCTAACTTTTCCGCTCCGGTTTTCCCCATTAATGAGAACCAGAGATATGATTGGCAAATCATTTTAGAATTACAGAAACGCCTGGAAAGAGGCAACGCCCTCCTACTCGGACTAAAGCACCGCATTCTCTCCTGGCTCACCCCGGAACGCCGAATAAATCTTGGTCTACGTATTGGCCCTTACGGCCTATTCAGCAAACATAGACTGAGCCTACAGAAACTCAAGGACAATCCCCATGGGCTAGATTTCGGTCCCTTGCAACCTGCATTACCCAAACGCCTATTCACCAAGAACAAGCGCATTAATCTGGCTTTTCCACGTATACTGGAGGACCTGAAGCGTATTCCCGATTTGATCGAGCGGCAAAACGGCAATTCTGATGCCTTGGTCTTAATCGGCAGGCGAGATCCAAGATCAAATAACTCCTGGATGCACAACAGTATCCGACTGGTCAAAGGGCCCAACCGATGTACCCTCCTCATGCATCCCAAAGATGCAACCAAGCGACGGCTGGCGAGCGGTAGTCTGGTAGAAGTATCCTCCGCTACCGGACAAATCAAGTTACCCGTTGAGTTCAGTGACGATATCATGCCAGGAGTAGTCTCTATTCCGCATGGCTGGGGGCATAAACTAAAAGGAACCAAAATCCGAGTAGCAGAGCAGAAAGCAGGTGTAAACGTCAACGAACTCACCTCTGAACAAGTCGTCGATGCTCCGACCGGGAATGCTGTGTTGAATGGTATTGTAGTAGAGGTGCGCCCTGTTCGACAGGATCAGCAGGTAGCGGCCAGTGCGAATGCGGGTTAGGCACTAAAGCTCTTTATACATTCGGTGCATTCCTTTCAACTCCTCCTTAAACAGAGGTGCCTCCAACCTAGTCTTGCTATGAAAATCAAAGCCTAATTTTTGGTAGAAAGCCATGGCGGCTGTATTCGTATCAATCACACAAAGAAAGAAGATTGTTTTGCCCTTCATTTTAGCTTGGTTCATTAGCTCCTCCATAGTATAACGACCTAAGCCCTTCCCCTTTTCTGCTGGAAGCATGTAGATTTTTTCCAATTCACAACAGGAGTCCGCTGTAGATCCTGGCAAAGCGCTGGTCCATTTCATTTTAGCAAAGCCTACTATCTTTCCTTCATCTTCCACGAAGTAATAACCAATGTCGGGATCCTCCAATTCACGCCGCAAGCGCTCCTCATTGAATTGATCTTGTAGGTAAATTTCTAAGCCATTTCCATCCCAATGATGTCCAAAGTTGGTACTATAGGCGATTTGACTGATTTCTTGAAGTTCTCTGAGCTTCGTAGGAGGGATTTCGTGAATCTTCATCTTGGGTCTTATTTTAGCAGGGTTAAATATACTACCAACAAATACTCAAAATACTATTGCCCCTCGATCAATTTTCACCGATTATAAACAATCTACTGACTCATCAATAAATATTGTTATCTTACAGTAAATAGTCTCAGGAAAGGAAGTATTTGCCTCCTGGATATCTGAAACATCTCACCCCTATAGTGGACTTCACACTTCGAACATCTTTCTCCTTATTCTAAATTCATGTTATTAGCCCCTCTCTGACTCATCAGCCTCCGGCGGAGATCAATACAAAGCCGACCAAGTCATGATTCAACGAATGGCATCGTAAGCCTGGATACAGCTTACAAAAGATATGGGTAATCAAGAAAAAGCACGGCTGTACTTTGAAAAACTGCTAAAAGTTGCGGAATCGCCTGATAGTGAAAGGGCCGAAATTAAGAACGCAAGAGCATTTCTTGAAAACCTCTAGGGATTAAGGATCAGCAGTGTCATGAGACCATCTTCATGATCAGTTGGATTGTCGTTCTCGCCTTTGATAAGGACCAAGGATTTGGATTCACCGAATCGAATCAACTAATGCACCAAGTCAGAAGTAGAGCCTAGCTTATACTAAAGACAACTATTGTAAACTCCGATCAGAATTGAAGCAGAAATTAAATGACTCTTCAAATTCATAAACAAGTAAACTTAAAACACTTCTTATGCTATTGTCAATAAAACACCTCCCCCTCTTACTATTGATAATTTGGGTGAGGCCAGGTTTTGCTCAGCCAGATTCAGAAAAAGCCACTCTTTCAAAGAAGGAATGGGTAATCCCAGGGAAAGAATTACCTGCTCCTGCGGCAGCAAGTCAAAACATAAGAATGATCCTTGGTAGCATACCTGCCCCCAATCTGTCTCAATCCAAGCAATTTAGAATCCAAGAGGAAGAGGCTTGGGGTAGCTTCATTGCAGCAGCAGATGACGGCATGAATCAGGTCGTTGATCAAC
>CAJXPD010000425.1 GCA_913057785.1 uncultured Lewinella sp.
CAGGACCCTCGGGGCCCCGCTCGGAAAAACTCAAATCGTTTATACTTACTCTTTACCGGACTCAAGCGTATGTTGAATCCATTTATATCCTTTAGGCCGTAGTGGCCAAACTATCTAGGTAGGTTTCGAATGAAAAGGCATTACCTTCTGCAACTACAGCTGCCAAAAGATCACCAACCTCTTTACAACCTAGGGGCTTATCTGGCCCCAATTCTGGTGTCCCGATACCCTGTTCAAGAACGTCCTTCACCGCTTGACGGATTACAGCAGCTTCTTCGATCATGTCCAAGGACTCCAGCATCATGGCTGCAGACAAGATCGTTGCCATGGGATTAGCAATGTTTTTGCCCGTTCCTTGGGGGAAGGATCCATGAATAGGTTCAAACATCGAAGTCTTTAATCCGATGGAGGCTGAAGGTAATAAGCCCATAGAACCAGGCAATACACTGGCTTCATCCGACAGAATATCCCCAAACATATTAGAGGTTAGAATTACATCGAACTGTTTCGGGTATTGGATCAATTGCATGGCTGCATTATCTACAAACATGAAATCCAATTCTACTTCTGGGTAATGTTTAGCAGCGAACTTAGTCACCGTATCCCTCCATAAGCGAGAGTTCTCCAATACATTCGCCTTATCTACCAAAGTGACTTTATTACGTCGAAGCTTTGCGTGTTCAAAAGCTAGTTTTGCAATACGCTCAATTTCATCTACTTGGTAGTAACAAGTATCGAAAGCATTGCCTTCTTCCTTGTTCCAGCCCTTATCTCCGAAGTAGATACCACCGGTCAATTCGCGCAGAATTACAAGATCTACACCGGTCACTTTTTCCTCCTTCAAAGGAGAAAGGTGAATTAGCGTGGGATAAGTAGTGACTGGCCGAATATTAGCGAATAATCCCATTGCCTTACGAAGGCCCAATAAACCTTGTTCGGGTCTCACTTTGGCATTGGGGTCATTATCATATTTTGGATCACCAATGGCGCCAAACAAAATGGCATCTGCCGCCAAACAAACGTCCAAGGTAGCCTGTGGGAGAGGACTGCCCGTATTATCAATCGCAACGGCCCCTACATCTCCAGGATGATATTCAAAAGTATGGCCGAAACGCTTTTCGATAGAGCTCAATACTTTCAGCGCCTGTTCGATGACCTCTGGTCCGATTCCATCACCAGCTAAAAGTGCTATGTTTTTTTTCATTCCATTTTCATTTAAAGTGGAGAGAAATTAAAGACTTCTACTCCGGGATCTAGACTCAAATTTCGTTTTGCTCGACAAGCCCTTAAGCTTACCAGGCCACCTGTTGCTTTTCAAAAGCTTTGATCTCATCACTCAAGCTCGCCAAATAGTCGATATCATCATAGCCATTCAACAGACACATTTTCTTGTATGGATCAATCTCAAAAGATGAGGAAGCTCCGGTACTCAGAATGGTTATGGTTTGTTCTTCGAGATCTACCTTAAATTCTGCATTGGTGTCTTGTTCAATTGCAGTGAAGACATCATGCAAAAATTCAGCACTTACCTGTACAGGAAGTAGCCCATTGTTTAAGGAATTCCCACGGAAAATGTCAGCAAAAAAGCTAGAGACTACCACTCTGAAACCATAATCATATATGGCCCATGCGGCATGTTCCCGGCTCGATCCGCAGCCGAAGTTTTTACCGGCAACGAGGATCTTTCCACTGTAGATGGAGTTATTTAGAATGAAATCCTCTTTGGGAGAATTATCTGGATGATAGCGCCAGTCTCTGAAGAGATTGTCCCCGAAGCCTTCTCGGGTAGTGGCCTTTAGAAACCGGGCAGGTATGATCTGATCCGTGTCAATCTCTTCAATTGGGAGAGGTACAGCGGACGATATGATAGTTTGGAATTTTTCCATGGTTTTAGTTCAGGTTTTTTCTTACATCAACAATTCTTCCTTCGATCGCTGTGGCGGCTGCCATTAGCGGACTGGCTAGGATAGTTCTAGCTCCAGGACCTTGTCGTCCTTCAAAATTTCGATTAGAGGTGGAGACGCAGTACTCTCCTTTAGGTACTTTGTCTTCGTTCATACCTAAGCAGGCAGAACATCCTGGCTCTCTAAAATCGAAACCAGCTTCGCGGAAAATCTTATCTAATCCCTCGGCCTTCACCTGCTCTTCAACCAATTTAGAACCCGGCACGATCATGGCATACACATTTTCAGCTTTGCGTTTGCCATCTACATAGTCAGCCACCAATCTCAAATCCTCAATTCTTGAGTTGGTACAGCTGCCAATGAATACGTAGTTAATCTGTTTTCCAAGTAAGCTTTCGCCTTCTTGCAGTCCCATATAATTCAAGGACTTTTTATAGGTAACCGGGTTATCAACTTGTTCAACCATTGGGATCTTCTCAGAAACCTTTATACCCATGCCGGGATTGGTTCCGTAGGTCACCATTGGTTCTATATCTTCTGCTTTAAAGTGGTATTCTGTATCGAAGGTGGCACCTTCATCCGTGTAAAGCGTTTTCCAGTAAGCTACAGCTTCTTCAAAATCTGCGCCTTGAGGGGCAAATTTTTTGCCCTTCACATATTCGAAGGTCTTTTCGTCTGGTGCAATCATGCCGCCTCGTGCACCCATTTCGATGCTCATATTGCAGACCGTCATTCTAGCCTCCATCGAAAGCTTTTCAATGGCCGTACCTGCATACTCTACGAAGTGTCCTGTACCACCGCTCGCCGTAAGCTGGGAAATGATATATAATATAATGTCTTTAGACAATACACCTGGCTGTAGTTCACCGTCTATGGTAATACGCATTCGCTTCGGCCGCTTCAGTACCAAACATTGGGAAGCCAAAACTTGCTCAACTTGGCTAGTACCAATTCCAAAAGCGATGGCACCAAAGGCGCCGTGCGTAGAAGTGTGGCTGTCACCACAAACGATAGTCATGCCTGGCTTGGTGATCCCCAGTTCAGGCCCAATCACGTGGACGATACCATGATACTGATGACCTAAGCCATACAGCTCTACACCGAATTTCTTACAGTTTTCGGTGAGCTTGTCCACCTGAAAGCGAGATAATTCTTCCTTAATAGGTAGGTGTTGATCAGCAGTAGGAACATTGTGGTCTGCTGTGGCAACAGTTTTTTGTGGGCGAAAGACCGGCAGGCCTCTTTTCGTTAAGCCATCAAATGCCTGTGGACTGGTAACCTCGTGGATAAACTGGCGGTCAATGTACAAAACTTCGGACCCTCCATCAACCTGAGTTACTACGTGCGCATCCCAGATCTTGTCAAATAATGTTTTTGCCATTTTTGCAATGTGTTTAAACAGCGACACCCTTGAGTTTGCCAATGATGTCAGTCAAGTCGTCGTCACCAACCTCCTTTTGGCGGTCAGCAACCTGTAGAAATTGTTCGTAAACTTTATCCAGTTCCAGTTTGGTTAGGTTGTATCCGATATTTTTTGCGCGATAAGCAATGGCCGCTCTTCCGGACCTTGCCGTCAATACGATCTTGGATTGATCTACTCCTACATCCAATGGGTTGATGATCTCATAGGTCTCCCGCTTTTTGATCACACCATCCTGATGGATGCCAGAAGAGTGAGCGAAGGCATTGGTTCCGACAATTGCCTTATTAGGTTGCACAGGCATTCCCATTCGATCAGAAACCAATTGGCTGATTGGGTTTAATAATTTCGTGTTGATATTATCATGAAAACCCAAATGTGCATGCTGTCGCATCACCATCACGACTTCTTCCAATGAAGTATTCCCAGCTCTTTCGCCAATACCATTGATGGTACACTCGATCTGACGCGCGCCATGACGCACTCCAAAGATAGAGTTGGCGGTGGCCAAGCCAAGATCATTGTGGCAGTGTGTGGAAAGAATGGTCTTGTCAATGCCATTGACATTAGCCTTCAAGTACGCAATTTTTGCGCCATACTCATCAGGCAGGCAATATCCCGTGGTATCAGGAATGTTTAGCACGGTGGCACCTGCGTCCACGACGGCTTGGATCACTCGGGCCAGATATTCATTGTCTGTCCGGCCGGCGTCCTCAGCGTAGAACTCCACATCCTCCACGAAAGACTTCGCATATTTCACGGCAGCCACTGCACGTTCAATTACTTTTTCGCGCGTGGTCTTCAATTTAAATTTTACATGAGAATCAGACGTACCGATCCCGGTATGGATTCTCGGACGACGAGCAGTCTTCAAGGCTTCTGCCGCCGTTTTGATATCCTTCTCAACTGCCCTGGACAAACCGCAGATGATTGGATTCTTAATGTGTGTACTAATCTGGGCTACAGCTTCAAAATCCCCAGGACTGGAAATGGGAAAGCCAGCCTCAATTACATCTACCCCTAATCGCTCTAACTCTCTAGCAATTTCTAGTTTTTGTTGGGTATTTAGTTTACAACCCGGAACTTGCTCACCATCTCTAAGAGTGGTATCGAATATGAAAATCTTATTGTCCGACATTGGTTTTATTTTGAATTTTCCGGTAAAAGTGTAAGTTTGTCCGCTTCAAATATATCTTGGGAACCTCAACATTGTAAAACCAAATTAGTTTATTAATCCAAGACGGCAGCCCTAGCTATTCTATTTAATCGATTGATTAGTAGAGGATTATAAAAAACATAATTACAATGCCCAAACAGAAAACGGATGATCTCATCCAGTTGATTAAGTCCCTCACCCGAGCCGAAAAAAGACACTTTCGCTTGTTTGTTAGAAGGAACCAATCTTCTGATGATATCCTATTTCTGCAATTGTTCGATTTTTTGGACCACCATAAGCAGTACGATGAACAGTTGATCTTGAAGAAGCTTCCGGGAATCAAGAAGCGTCAATTATCCAATCTAAAGGCCCATCTGTACAAGCAATTGTTGACCAGTCTGAGGCTGCTCAACAAGAACTATAACCAGGATATTCAGATTCGAGAGATGGTGGACTATGCTCGGGTTCTATATAGTAAAGGATTGTACCGACAGAGTTTGGAGATGCTGGACAAAGCGAAAACCAAAGCCCAGAAGGGAAAATTTGATTCCTTGGTATTGACGATCATCGAATTTGAAAAGCTAATTGAAGGACAATACGTAACGAAGAGTATAGAAGGGAGAGCGGAAATTCTTACGAACGAGACTAAGAAGGTAAACACGATCATCACCCAAACCAATCAATTTTCTAATCTTTCCTTACAACTCTATGGACTGTATTTGAAGGTCGGGTATGTGCGAAATGCCAAAGACTACTACTTCGTGCGTGAATTCTTCTATTCCAACCTACCGCAGATTGATTTCCAGTCGCTTGGCTTTTGGGGCAAGATCTATTATTGTCAATGTTACTTGTGGTACTATCATATGACGCATGATTTTCCTATGGCTTATCGCTATGCGCAGAAGTGGGTGGAGCTATTTGATGAAAATCCGGACATGAAAATGATAGATGCAGCTCTATATCTAAAGGGCTTGCACAACCTGCTTGGTGCTTTATTTAACACCTTACAATACCGCCGATTTGTCGAGACAATTGGGAAGTTGGCGCAATTCAAGGACGAATTTGATCTTTCTCAGGACAATAACATAGAGGGGCTGTATTACTTATTCGTGAATATTCACACCATTGAGCGGCATTATTTGGAAGGTACCTTCTCGGAGGGGATTGCTCAGGCTCCGGAGATTATGAAGATCATAGAATCAGAAAGATATCACTGGGATGATCACCGAATCTTAATTTTTTACTATCGAATTGCTTGTCTATACTTTGGTAGTGGAGACAATAACACAGCCATTCACTACTTAAATTTGATCATCAATCAAAAAAATCCAGATTACCGAGAAGATATTCAATGTTTTGCTAGGATTTTGAATTTAATAGCTCATTTTGAGCTAGGAAATGCACAATTGGTTGAGTATCAGGTTAAATCGGTGTATCGGTTCCTGTCTAAGATGGAGGATTTGCATGGCGTACAGAGAGAAATTTTCCGTTTTTTGCGTAAAACGCCAAAGATGAGAGAGCCCGAGATGAAGTCAGAATTCCTGAGTTTGCGGGAAAAATTAGTGAAATTGGAAGATCAGCCATTCGAGCGCAGACCCTTTCTATACTTGGATATTATCTCCTGGTTAGAGAGCAAAATTGAAGAAACTGCCGTGCAAACTATAATTCGTCGTAAGTTTTTGAAACGTATTGAAGACAAATCAGTATAAACCCTTACTCAAGACATGTAAGCTCTCCAACAACTAAGCTTCACGAATCTGTTATCCATGTCACAAAATTGATTTTTTTTTACTTTATTTCCATCGAGCTTTCAATACATTTGTTTCAGACATTAGAACAACGCGCTAATCAAAACATATCTCAAGAAACATTGGGGTCCCCCCAACTGCTTTGTAAGGCTACCTGCACAATTAAAGAAGAATAAACATACGCGGAAACTTATTATCTTAGGTGTCTAATGATATTAAGTATTATCCGTATACTTTAGAAAAGGGATTATTATGCAGGTACTTCGGGAATTGGCACTTATCGTGAACAACAATCGACTAAAGAATGTCGAACTGTTGGATGCTACATCAAAAGAGAAATCTAAGGCAGAAGTCTTTTATCAAGGCTTACTGGACAATAGGTTCCTGACTGATGAAGATGCTGCCCAGTTCTTTTACGGAGAAGACAAAGCTCATCCTGCCTACCAAAAACTACGACACAAACTTAAAAGGAAGTTAATTAACCATCTTTTCTTCCTAAACTCTAAAGAACCATCCCACTCAAACCGATACCAAGCATTTTATGAATGCTACCGGGATTGGGCAGCTGCCAAAATCCTTTTTGGTAAGAACGCTTCCGGAGCCGGTGTCAATTTAAGCTTTAACATTTTAAAAAGGGCTAAGAAGTACGAATTTACCGAACTAACTGTAGACGTAGCTCGTACACTTCGCGTCCATTTTGGTACTCTCGAAGGGAACTTGAAAAAGTTCGAACAGTACAATGACCTCTTTAAGGAGTATACAGAGATCATTGGTTGGGAAGATTTAGCAGAGGAGCTCTACACTGAGCTGGTTATCCGCTATGCTAACATTAAGGCTACGGATGATTTGATCCAGAAAAAAGCGAAGGAATACTACGATCGATTACAGGAAGGTTTAGATAAATATCAAACATATAGATTGCACTTGTGCGCTACCTTAATCAAACTAACGCAATATTCAAGTGTCAATAATTATACTGAAACAGCCAAAATTTGCCAAGAGAGTATAGAATTCTTTGAAAGAAAGAATTACTTGGCGAGCATGCCATTACAGATCTTCTACTATCAACT
>CAJXPD010000426.1 GCA_913057785.1 uncultured Lewinella sp.
GCCTGTAACAGAGGTAATAGTCCATATTTGATTGCTTGGACCGGTTATGCTAATGATGGTGCCAAATTGGCCATCAGAAGACGTAGTTGCGTTGTTAAGACAAGTGCAAGGTTCGGGATTCAAGGCATCACTTCCAAGATAAATATTAGGCATGAAAGTAGTTTCTGCCTGCAGAAAGTGAGGTAAGAGCCAAAATGCGAGAAGCAAGATGACTATCCATCCCTCTACAGAAGAGAATCGTATGGAAAAAAAGGATCGCTTATCAGCCACATAGGACTTCCTCGTGGTACGGATGTACCACCAATACACGAATAGATGTCTCATAGCAAAACGAGTTTAGGGTCAAAAAGACCTTCGGGTTATCGGAATGAATAGGGACATAGCCCAAACTGGTTGTTCTAAGAAGTGTTCTGGAAAGAAGAAATTGGAAAAGCTAACTGGCTAGTAATGCTTTGGAATAAATACATTAGTCTATTTCCAAAAATGGGGCCAACTTTTGATTTTGATTACCATAAAGAATCTGAAATGCAGGGCTGTCGAAGCTGGAAAATAGCTTTATTTGTATGATTTACAGCACTTTGTGGCTAAATTTAAATATTAAATAAAAATAAAATATTTTTCACAGTTGAAGAGTTTTAGGCTATCCTATACACTGATGGAAGATGGGATTAGATTAATTTCTGAGGTATTAGTGGGGATCAGGGCTATTTAGCTATATAAGGAACATCTTTAAACTATAGATATTCCTGAATAAAGGCTAAATTAGCGCCGTTTTTTGAGAAGCTTGACCAGGAACTAAATTGAAATTTTAAGTGTAGTTTCTTTAATCGTTTGAAAAATTTAGGAGCAATGATAAATATAACTTTCCCTGATGGCAATGTCCGCCAATATGAAGCTGGTGCTTCAGCTATGGACATTGCCAAGTCAATTAGCCACGGACTGGCCAAAAATGTGCTGGCCGCAAGAGTCAACGGAGAGGTTTGGGATTCGACCCGTCCAATTGATGTCGATGCGACGCTTGAGCTATTGACCTGGAAAGATGAGGATGGTAAAGCTACTTTTTGGCATTCGTCTGCTCACCTGATGGCCGAAGCCCTGGAAGACCTTTATCCTGGAACTAAGTTTGGTATTGGACCAGCAATCGACAACGGCTTTTATTATGACATCGATCTTGGGGAGCGCGTGCTGTCCACAGAGGACTTCAAGAAGATCGAAGACAAGATGATTGAACTGGCCCGACAGAAGAATGATTTTGAACGTCGAGAGGTTTCCAAAGCCGATGCTATAGCCTTTTTTGAAGAGAAAGGAGACGAGTACAAGCTGGAATTGTTGGAAGGCTTGAATGATGGTGAGATCACATTCTACCAACAGGGAGCCTTTACTGACCTTTGCCGAGGACCTCATATACCCAATACAGAGAAGATCAAGGCTATTAAGTTGATGAAGGTTGGTGGAGCGTATTGGAGAGGAGATGAGAATAGAAAACAGTTGACTCGTGTGTATGGAATCACTTTTCCAAAGCAAAAAGAATTGACTGAATATCTAACGCTATTAGAAGAAGCTAAGAAAAGAGATCATCGAAAGTTAGGAGCCGAGTTAGAACTATTCATGTTTTCGGATAGAGTTGGACAAGGCCTTCCGATTTGGTTGCCGAAAGGTAATGCCTTGCGGGAGCGCCTAATGGCTTTCTTGAAGGAAGAACAAGAGAAGCGAGGTTATCAAATGGTAACTACTCCACATATTGGCAAGAAGGACCTATATGTCACTTCAGGTCACTATGATAAGTATGGGGAAGACAGTTTCCAGCCGATCCATACGCCCCGAGAAGGGGAAGAGTTCTTGTTGAAGCCAATGAACTGTCCTCATCACTGTGAGATCTATGCACATAAACCACATTCTTATAAGGATCTTCCTTTGAGAGTGGCAGAATTCGGTACCGTATATCGTTATGAGCAAAGTGGTGAATTGCATGGTCTTTCGCGTGTACGCGGGTTCACACAAGATGATGCTCACATCTTCTGTACTCCTGATCAGTTAAAGGATGAATTCCTGAATGTACTCGATCTAACAAAGTTAGTGATGAACAAAATGGGGTTTGATCAGGTTACTGCACAGATTTCTTTGCGTGATCCTGAAAACCCAGACAAGTACATTGGCTCGGTAGAAAATTGGGAAAAGGCAGAACAAGCCATCATCGATGCTACTAAGGAGGTTGATTTAGAAACAATCACCGAATATGGTGAAGCTGCTTTCTATGGTCCAAAGTTGGACTTCATGGTTAAAGATGCCTTAGGCCGTTCTTGGCAGCTAGGTACGATCCAAGTAGACTATAACCTTCCTGAACGTTTCGAATTAGAATATATAGGTGCGGATAATCAAGCGCATCGTCCGATCATGATCCATAGAGCACCTTTTGGATCAATGGAGCGATTCATGAGTATTCTGATTGAACACACAGGGGGTAAATTCCCCCTCTGGCTGACTCCTGAACAGTTTGCGATCCTTCCAATTAGTGATCGATTCAATGACTATGCTGTCGAGGTGGAGCGTGCCCTTACAAAGCATGATATAACAGGTGTTATTGACAACAGAAGTGAGAAAATTGGTCGCAAGATTCGGGATACTGAGGTGAAGAAAATTCCATTCATGTTGATTATTGGTGAGAAAGAGGCTGCCTCCAATACGGTTTCTGTTAGAAGACAAGGAGAAGGGGATATCGGAAGCATGACCATTGAAGAATTTGCTGCTCACTTCAAGTCTTTGTTATAGATCAGAATTTTTGACGCCGCTTGGTGTTATCATACTAAATGCGCCAAATCCTAATTATAGGGTTTGGCGCAATTTCTTTCTGACACTAAATGTTGAATGTCTTTATTTTAACATTTAAGCTTAATAGTTAGCGGTTATCACCTGTAAAAAAGTCGAAAAAAGGGACTTAAATGTTTGGATTTCTAATAAAAACATATTTTTGAAACCTTTTATCTGTTTTAGTATGTAAACAGTGTTAAAGTTTCACTAAAGGCTTGCAGCAGCGCTTGAAATATTGGCAATAAAACCTTAATTTGCCAATGTATTTCCCAAATATGTGTTTTAAAAACCGATTTATCATCCCGTAATTTAATGAAGCAAGCTCTACTATCTATTGTTTTTCTATTTTCTGTCTCCGCAATAGCTACAGCACAAAAATCTAATTCACAACTTGCCCTAAATTCTTCTGCTAAAAAGATTGAGATCAAGGTTTTTCCTAATCCAGTTACCAATCACTTCAGCATTAATAATCAAAAAGAAGTAAAAGAGATCATCGTTTTCAACATGGTTGGAAGAGCCATGAAGCGGTACAACTATGTAGCCGGTGAAAAGTATTTTGTAGGTGATCTACCTAAAGGCATGTATTTAATTCAGTTTTTGGGTGCTAAAAGCAAGATTATTACTACCCAGCGCGTGAGTAAACGCTAATTCCCAGTTCTAACAAGTTTGGATTGCATAGTTTATACCTAATATTAGGTATGGAAATGCTAAAATATGGTATTGCAGAAGCTGCAGTTGAAAGCTATTTTTGCACTTAAGTAGAATTTGTCTAAATAAAAATAGCAAGAGTAGCAGGATATGCACCACAATACTACATCATCAAATGAATTCGAGCCTGGCAGTAATGTTCGCCTGCCTTTCCCTCTGCAGATTGTACAGCATAAGAACGTTAAGAAGAAGTGTTGTAAGAAATATAAGAAAGGGAAACGCTGTAAGCGTTGTCCAGGTCGGTAAGTAATAATTTTGTTGGAAAACTAATCCCGACAGCTGTCACATACCCCATTCATTACGAGATGGGTCGAATTTACTTTGAAACCACTCGGTGCCTTTACCTTAGGTGCTTCCAATTCATCTATACAATACGTTTTCCCGCAATCATCACAATGGAAATGAGCATGGGTGTCATGATGAGCATGCTCAGTACAACCATCTACGCATAAGGCAAATTTCGGTGTTTGGGTACCATCTATAGCTTTATGAATAATCCCTTTTTGCTCAAAGGTCTTCAAGGTCCGATAAACAGTAATACGATCTACTCTTTCGAATTGATTGACCAGGGAGGTTTCAATATGTTGTTGGGAAACAGCTATGTCGCTATCTAGGAAAATTTCTAGAATGCCTTGCCTCATCACTGTTTTGCGCAGACCATTATCTGCAAGAATTTCAAGCGCTTTACTCATATTATCTATTTCCTTGGATTTTGCACAAATTATAACATCTCTAGGTAAATGTCCACTCTAAATATAAAAAGCTGTGGTTGTCTTGGCTGCTAAGTGAAACTAAGTCGAAAGGACCTTAGTGCATTTCTGTGCTGTAAAAGTTGCTACCATAGCGTTCTGCCTCTACTTCTGTCACCTTACCTAAGTGTCTTTCTGTAGCCAATACTTGAAATACCGCTAGTCTAAAATAACATTTGAAGTGGATATTACATTATAGTTTTTAAGACATTTACTCTGTTACTCGTCTCCGTATAGAAGCCGAACCTCGGTACATTATCTCCCTCAGTTATTATAACCCTTTTTCCCAGTAAGAGTTTCGAAAAATTGCTTGCCCCAGCGTTAGGGTAAATCTTGCCTTAACCGTTTTATCTATCCATGCTTTCCTCATCTCTAAATACTTTCTGATGAAATTGAATGTAGTTTATACCCTATTTGCTTTATTCCTGATTGCCGCTGGTAGTCTTAGCAGTTCCTCTGGTGCTGGTGCAGTTCAGGGCGTTGATCGTACGGGTTCACCAGTAGGTAGTGGTTCCTGTGCCTCCTGCCACAATAGCGGTTCCTTTGATCCGAGCATAAGTTTAGCAGTGCTCGATGATGGCATGGCTGTTAGTGAATACCAGCCAGGGAAAACCTATCAGCTTGAAGTAAAAGTAACGGCAGCTAGTGGCTCTCCCAGTGCTTACGGTTTTCAGGCGGTAGCCTTAAGTGGAGTGGATAATAATGGTACTGGAAGTTTTGGAACCCCACCTCAAGGTATTCAACTTACTTCTATTAATGGTCGTGAATATGCTGAACAAAGCCAACGGGCTTCGGAAGGGACTTTCGTCGTAGATTGGACCGCTCCAGATTCTGACGTAGGTGAGATTCGGTTCTATGCCGGCGGAAATGCGGCTGATGGCGGAGGGGGTACTGGTGGAGATAATGGTGTGTTTTTGGACGCCCCACTTACCCTCGGATTCTCTACCGTGAGCAGTTCAGCAGCTATATCGCCAATAGCAACTCACTATAAGATATTGGGTAATCCTATTCAAAGTCAGCTAAGGCTACTTTTAGAAGGCGGTTCAGCTGGAGATTATCAATTGGATTTGTTGGACTATACTGGGAAACTTTTGCAGACACAAACAATAGTATTTAATGGAACGCAACATAATACAGAAATTCCGATGAGTGATCTAGTTCCTGGTTTCTACCTTTTGCAAATATCCAATGGTCAACAGCGTCATACAGAGAAGATTCTCAAGCAATAATAAAAATAGCCCAAGTAGTGCAATGCTACTTGGGCTAAACAAGCTTTATTTGGTTAATGATCTTTGCCTATCTTCTTCGAGAGGTGAAAATTCTGGATACCGGCCATTCCATCTGATAGAAAGGAACGATGAATTTACCAGGCTTTCCTACTTTCTTACCCTTTTCGTTGAATGTCTTAAGCGTCATAGCAATGACATCTTTCCGTACGTCCATTTCCAACAATAGGAAAGGTTTTCCAACGCCATAATCGATTTTGGCTCTAGAGATTCCATTATGTGTTCTCAAGGTGAAATCTTTGTTGAATGGGGATGCGCCCTCCGCAATATGTTTGTAGTTGCAGTTGATTTGGAAATTTTGTGGTTTTTCATCAGGAGATAAACGGGAATGAAAGACGATAAAGGTTCCATCGTCAAAAAAGCGGAAATACGTCTTCAAATCCTTACGACCATCAGGAGAAAGCGAAGCTGCTAACTCATAGACGCCGTCGGTTCGAAGTTTTCCGGCTTCCTCTGGTAGTTTATATTTTTCTCCTAAAGTTTGGGCAGAAACGGATAGGGCAAGAAATAGCATAGCAATGTTAAGCACAGTGATTTTGTACATAATCAAAGATTGGGATGAATAAATAATTGACTAGACGTACCACTGAGCATTCAAAGTTCAACTCACGATTTTAGGTGTTCTCATAGATTTTCCATCTGTCCTTAATCAGTGGAAAAACAGTTTGACTAAAAGTGCTTGTAAGTACGTCGTATTAGAATTTTTACTGGGGTGGGAAGCTGGGGAGAATGGGATATAGCTTTCTGAGACTCACTAATACAACGCACTTCAAGCTTGGAAAATTTTGTAGACAGAAAAAAACTGCTCTACAAGGTTCTTGCCGTGGACGAAACTGCTTTTTTAGATAGTAATTCGTAAACCAATAGAAATATGTGTCAAATCAATGGGTTCGCTATCCACACTGCCTTTGAATCCCTTGAAATAGCGGGCGGATCCCTGTATGGAGATATTAGGCGTAAACTGATAGTATGGCGCTACGGTCAGCCCAACCTGCGGGCTCACATCATTGAAGGCATTTCCTGAGCCGCCACCAAAGCTATTGTTGTATTTGATGAAAGCTGCTCCTCCACTGACCATAATAGGCAGTTTGAAGTTTTCAACGATATCTACTACATAGCCAATAGACCCATGCAAAGAAGAGCCATTTTCAAAATTTCCTTCCTCAAAAGTACTTGCTAGAGCAGAGGCAAACTGTATTTGACCAATGATATTCTGGTATTGTAAATCGCCGAAGAAACTTACCAAGCTACCGGCATCTTCCGAGTTTCCATAAGTCACGTTCGGGGCGATTCCATAGGAAGCACCTATTGATAGTTTCAGGTCATTATTTTGTGCTTGTGCAGTCGATCCTAGGCCAAAGGCCAGTACCAATAGAACCGTTTTGATGACCTCATAGGAAAAGAAATTAGTTGTGTGTTTCATCTTATACTTTTTGCGGACGTGAGAAAATAAGTAACCAGCTTCTCATATTAGGTGTTGGTGGGGGAACATAATATGTTTGAAGAAAGCTTGGTTCTTGTTGTCTCTACAAGTCTACGGGCTTGAATCCTGAGTGGAAAATTTGGATGGTGGACAAAAGGGGGACAGGGCGGATTGTTTTTAGATCGGCGAGGGGGATTGTTGGTGATGAGGGCTAGAGCACGGTTGGTGGAAAATCTATCTGGCTAG
>CAJXPD010000427.1 GCA_913057785.1 uncultured Lewinella sp.
ACCAATTTCCAGGCCTGCTTATTGAGTCGTTTCCACCAAGAATCTCTCTGAACAATACCCGCTTTCTCTAATACTTCCACCCCATGTTCTTGTAATAGGCGTAGTTTCTGCGCATCCATTAGGAGATTCACCACATACAACAGCGCCCCAAAAACCATGGCAATCACGACACCAATCACCCACACCAAGGTACTGCCCAGGATCTTTTCCATCCCGTGTGGATCGACAGCTTGTTCTGCCTGTCCTACCAATTGCGTGCCACCAGCCAATAAGAGCAGCAGCAAGGACAATGGAATTCGATATATATATTTCATGTCTTTAATTTTTCAAGGTTCTTCGACAAATCTCATGTGCGAAGAAGAAGTTTCAGTCTAATTGAATGCTATTATTAATCCTCATCTAAGGGTAAGCGAGACATCTTTTCGATGAAAGCCCCATTCCTTCTCAAAACCAGTACAGCACTCATCACAAAGAGGATAAAGAAGGTAAGCAAAGCGAAAATGGCCATCCAGTTGATGTTGCCGGCTTCTGCTAATATATATTTGTACATAACTGTATTTTTAATGGATAATGTTGAATGAATAATGTACAGTGCTCCTCGTCTGTTGATACAGGATTAGATCATCATACATCATTCATTCTCCATTACGAATTATCAATTCTTCATTCACAATCATTCATTCTGCATTACTCACTTCCCCCCGCCTGAGGCTTAGGTTTAATATCCGTACCGAGGCGTTGTAGATAAGCGATTAATGCTATGATCTCCTTCTTCTCTAATCCCTCTTGTTCAATACCATCACCTTCTAGGCTCTTCGCCACCTGAGCGGCTTGCTGTTCCAGATCAGCCACAGCCTGATCGGCGTACCCTTCCGGATATGGAGTACCGAGCTGCTGTAGGACTTTGATCTTAGCTGCTGTGTATTCGGTATTGAGATCCTTGCGCAATAGCCAAGGGTATGGAGGCATGATGGAGCCTGGAGACATACTTTCTGGGTCCAGCATGTGGTTGTAGTGCCAGCTATCTGGATACTTACCACCTACTCGATGCAAATCTGGTCCGGTTCGTTTAGAACCCCATAAGAATGGACGATCGTAAACGAACTCCCCTGACTTGGAGTATTCTCCATAGCGTTCTGTCTCACTACGGAATGGTCGAATCATTTGGGAGTGACAACCCAGACATCCTTCTCGGATATATAGATCACGCCCTTCCAATTCTAGCGGAGTGTAAGGCTTGACGGAGCTGATCTTAGGAACATTCTCATCGATCATGACCATGGGGAAGAGTTCCACCAAACCACCGATCAATACTAGAATGGTACTACCGATCAACATCTGAACGGGGCGACGTTCGATCCAACGGTGCCAGTATTCTCCCTTATGAGGAACATATACTGTTCTAGCAGGCGCTTCTGCTGGCTCGTTCTCTTGTAGCGTTCCACTTTTAACCGTCTTGTACAAGTTGTAGACCATTACAAATACACCTCCTAAATAAAGGGTACCACCAAGTGCGCGTAGAGCGTACATTGGTAAGATCTGCGTAACGGTTTCTAGGAAGTTTCCGTACTGCAAGAATCCATCAGCCGTGAACTGTTTCCACATCAAAGATTGCGTCCAACCTGCCCAGTACAATGGAATGGCATAGAAGAGGATCCCCAAAGTTCCAATCCAGAAGTGAGTATTAGCTAGCTTCGGAGAATAGAGCTTCGTATTGAAGATCCTTGGCAACAACCAGTATAGAATACCAAATGTCAACATCCCGTTCCAGCCCAGCGTACCAATATGTACGTGTCCGATCGTCCAGTCTGTATAATGACTAATGGCGTTTACCGATTTGATGGATAACATCGGGCCTTCAAAGGTTGCCATACCATACGCGGCTACAGCTACCACCATAAATTTCAAGATGGCATCATCTCGCACGCGGTCCCAGGCACCTCTTAAGGTCAAAAGTCCGTTCAGCATACCCCCCCAAGAAGGGGCGATGAGCATGATAGAGAATACGGTACCTAAAGATTGTGCCCAATCTGGCAAAGAGGTATATAGCAAGTGGTGAGGACCTGCCCAGATGTAGATAAAAATCAATGCCCAAAAGTGGATGATCGACAATTTGTACGAGTATACAGGTCGATTCGCCGCTTTAGGCAGGAAGTAGTACATCAGCCCCAGATAAGGCGTGGTCAGGAAAAAGGCCACTGCATTATGACCATACCACCATTGCAGCAATGCATCTTGCACACCTGCGAACACGGGGTAACTTTTGATCATATTGACCGGTAACTCCAAGTTATTGAACACGTGAAGTACTGTAACTGTAATCCAGGTAGCGATATAAAACCATATCGCAACGTAAAGGTGATTTTCTCTACGCTTGAAAATGGTTCCAAACATGTTCCAACCAAATACGATCCAAACCGCAGCAATACCAAGGTCAATTGGCCACTCTAGCTCAGCATATTCTTTGGCGCTAGTAATACCTAAAGGAAGGGTGACTGCCGCAGCAATAATGATACTTTGCCAGCCCCAGAAGTGAATTTTAGAGAGTAAATCGCTGTACATTCTGGTTTTCAGCAATCGCTGAAGGGAGTAGTACACTCCCATGAAAATACCATTTCCTACAAAGGCGAAAATGGCAGCATTGGTATGTAGTGGGCGGATCCTACCAAAGGTGGTCTCCGCAATCCCGAAATTGAGTGATGGAAAAATGAGCTGGAAGGCTGCGATCAGGCCAACCAACATACCTACCACCCCCCAAAGTACGGTCGCATAAGCGAAGTTCTTGACAATCTTATTGTCGTAACTGAATTGTTCTATCTTCGACATCTTGTTAAGAATAATTCTCTGACCCTTTTGAGCTTTTTAGCCACCTTTTTACTGGAAAGCCTCGCTTGATAGATAGTCGCAGTTTTTCCAAGTAAAGGGCTGACCTCAAAAATGTCAGAGAAGGTTTAAGATTTAGGGTTTGTTGTGGTTTTTAAGCCAAGTGAAGCAATGCCTCCAAGTAAGGAGATAAAGCAGAGGTAGAATAAGATTTGAAGGCTAATCATCACTAATGTTTTTTGTTTGCTGATCAAATAAGATTCTCACAGAAGGCGTGTACTCATCCTCATATTGTCCTGATTTCACGGCCCATAAAAAGGCGACGAGGAATCCTAGAGCGACGATAAGACTAATCCCGATGAGTAAAAAAATGATTTTCATATGCCTTGAATTTGACGGCAAGTTATAGCCAGCCCTACCCCTATTAGATGACCCAAATCAGACCCATTGGTGATTTTCGTCACCCTCTTTCCCTAGCCTCCAAAAAGCCAATCCAGCGCTTCCTAAAACCCCAATAATTACAATGGTAATGGCGCTCAATGGCATGAGAATAGCGGCTACTACAGGCGATAATAACCCCTGTACCGCATAACTCAATCCGATGATGTTGTAGCAACTAGCAATGAAGTAGGCGAGATACACTATCCAGCGGCTTTCTTGGACAAAAGCCAACATTTCCGGTAACATTTGGAAGCGCTCCGCTGCTATGATGGCATCACTTGCCGGTGTAAAATTGTTAATATCTTCAGTAAGTACCAGGCCGACATCACTTTGCCGTAAGGCACCGGCATCATTGATCCCGTCTCCCAGCATTAAGACCTTTTTCCCTTCGGCTTGTCGACCAGCCACATAAGTCAATTTGTCTGTTGGACTTTGATCGAAATGCAATTGATCTGGACTATCAAAATAGGGCGCTAAACGCTCCTTTTCCTGATCATTGTCACCTGACAGTAAGGACAACTCAAACTTGGTTTTTAACTGCTGTATAAAAGAGGGCAATGATCTTCGATACTGATTTTCTACCAAAAACACTCCTCTAATCTCTTGATCTACTTGCCAAAACACCCCCTTCTGTTGACTTTGGTCATCTCCTACAAAAGCAGCAGAGCCCAGTTTATGAATCTGACTATTGATTTTCGTCAGTAGTCCCATGCCCGGAAATTCTTCTACTTTGAGACTTCGATCTATCTCCATATCCTCTAACAGATCTGCAATGCCCATACTCAATGGATGACTAGATTGACTCGCCATTGAGCGGATTATCGCCTTTTCCTGCTCACTAAGCTCTACCCCCTGGTAAGTCAATCGCAACTCCTTATTGTCAGTCAGCGTTCCCGTCTTATCTAGCACCACCTGATCCACTTCCTGTATGGCCTCAATCACTTGGATATGCCGGATATAAAATTTTCGTCTGGCCAGGAGGCGCAGGACATTTCCATAGGTAAAGGGGATCGCCAAGGCCACTGCACAAGGGCAAGCTATGATCAACACTGCCGTAAAGGCCTTAAAGGCCAAATCTAGGTCCGTGGACCACCAATAGGCCAGCGTTAGGCCGGCAACAAGCAAAATGACAATCGTGAAATACTTGGCAATAGAATTGGCTAGTCGACTTTGCTTACCCTCGAATTTATCTTTCTTAAAAGCCTGTTCATTCCAAAGTTGAGTCAGATAGCTATGTTCAACTCTCCTGAGTACCTCGAGCTCCACACTCCCGGCATTCAACTTCCCACCAGCGAAAACCTTGTCTCCAACAGCCTTGGTACTGAGATCTTCCTCACCTGTAACAAAACTGTAATCCAAATACCCGCGACCTTCCACAATCACTGCATCAACGGGAATCAATTCTCCATTTTTGATCCATAAGCGGTCGCCCGGTTCCACCTTATTCAGCGGAACACTAATCCATTCTCCAGCCTTCTTTACAAAGGTGGCGACGGGAAAATAGGAACGATAGTCCCGCTCAAAGGATAGATTGTAGTAGGTTTTTTGCTGAAACCATTTACCCACCAACAAAAAGAAGATCAAACCCGCTAAACTATCAAAAAACCCCGCGCCCGTATGACTGAGGATGTCATACATACTTCTACCAAATAGCGCCAACATACCTAATGAAACAGGAACATCAATATTAAGGTGACCTTGTTTAAGTCCATAGTAGGCTGATTTCAGATAATCAACTGCACTATAGAACAATAGGGGTAAAGCCAAAGCGATGTTCAAATAACCAAACCACTGCGCATACACTGACTGCTGTAACCCTAGGTATTCCGGAAAGCTCAACAACATGATATTACCAAATAGGAAGCCCGTTACCCCCAATTTGTAGGTAAGGGTGTGATTGGTTGCCTGCTCTTCTTGAGTAGTGAGTTGATCGAAGTTGATCTGAGGAGCATATCCAATACTAGCCAGCAATTCGGCGAGTTGGCGCAGATTGGTTTCTGCCTTTAGATAGGTAAGTTGAATCTTTTTCTTAGGAAAGTTGACTTGAGACTGGATGATCCCAGGTGCGAGTTTATATAAGTTTTCCAATAACCAAATACAGGAACTGCAATGAACCTGAGGAAGGTAAAAGGAAACTTTAGCCAGCTTATCGTTTTGGAAGGTCAGTAAACCTGTTTGTACCTCTTGTTCATGTAGGAAAGCATAGGTGGTCCCCCGTTTACCCTTCAGGCTAAATCCTGGATTTTCCTCCAATTGGTAATAAGTACAAAGATCGTTTTCTTCCAGAATCTGGTATACCAGCTTGCAGCCTTCGCAACAGAAGGATTTGTCTTCGATGATTATCTGTTCTTCTTCACATTTCTCTCCGCAGTGGTAACAAGTAGTGGCAGTTATCTGCTCTGGTGCAATTTCCATGGAGCAAAATTGCAGCAAGTGTAAATCTGAGCTGCAGGGTAAAAGTCAAACCCAATAGTGATTTTTGTCACCCCCGCACCAGCAGGCATGGAACTACCTTTGCTGTTATGAATACGAAATTGTTGCGTAAATACGATCTGCCTGTCCCTAGGTATACCAGTTATCCAACCGTCCCCTACTGGGATAGCACCCCAAGCGAACAGCTTTGGAAAGAGAAAGTACTATCTGCCTTTGACATGGATCAAGGCATTAGTTTATATATACACCTTCCCTATTGTGAAAAGCTCTGCACCTATTGTGGTTGCAATAAGCATATCACCAAAAACCATTTGGTTGAACAGCCGTACGTGGAAAGCGTCCTAAAAGAGTGGAGTCTATATCTAGAGGTTTTGGGAAGGCGTCCCGTACTCAAGGAGTTGCATTTAGGGGGTGGAACACCGACCTTCTTTTCTCCAGAATCACTCCGGATGTTGGTGGAGGGAATTACGGCGAAAGCTATTGTTCCTGAGGATGCCGATTTTAGTTTTGAGGCACATCCGTCCAGCACCACTTGGGAACATTTGAAGACCTTGCGGGAAATCGGATTTAAGCGCCTCAGTATTGGCGTGCAAGACTTCTCCCCAATCATCCTGGATATCATCAATCGGCAACAGACTGCTGAACAGGTCGAAAATGTGACGCAACAAGCAAGAACCTTAGGGTATTCCTCAATCAATTACGATCTAATATTTGGTCTTCCTTTACAGGATGCACAGGCCATTCGCAATACCATGGCCAGAGTGGCGCAACTACGTCCAGATCGCATTGCTTTCTATAGTTACGCACACGTTCCCTGGATCAAACCCAGTCAGCGCGCCTATTCCGAAGCCGATTTACCTTTGGGAGATGATAAGCGTAAACTCTATGAACTGGGTCGCGCTCTATTAGAAGCTGAGGGTTACCTGGAAATTGGCTTGGATCATTTTGCATTAGCCTCCGATGAACTTTATCACGCCTATGAATCGGGCGCTTTACATCGCAACTTCATGGGTTACACGCCCGCTCATACACGCCTAAGTATTGGACTAGGAGCTTCAGCTATTAGTGATAGCTGGGACGCCTATGTACAGAATGAGAAGAAAATAGTGGACTATCGGGCAAGAGTTGCAGAGGGGCGGCTTCCATTCTTTAAAGGTCATGTCTTAACTCATCCCGATCAAATCATTCGCAAGCACATTTTGAACTTGATGTGCCAGCATGAAACGCAATGGATAAATCCGGCTTTACAGGATGATGCCTTCTTGGAGGGAATAGATCGGATGGATGAACTCGAAAAGGATGGACTGATTCTGAGAGCGCCCTTTAGCTTAGAGGTAACACAGGAAGGTTTACCGTTTCTACGGAATATCTGTCAAGCTTTAGATGCCAGATTGTGGGAGCGAAGACCTACAGCACCCCTTTTTAGTTCTGCAATTTAATGAGTCCTGCTCACCGGGTGACTAGTCACCCGGTGAG
>CAJXPD010000428.1 GCA_913057785.1 uncultured Lewinella sp.
CGCTTGCCATTGATCATGATCCCAACGCCATTCTGACCATTGAGTGAAACGGTATTGTTCCTTTGATCAATAAAGACGCCGGGGGACCGCTCCAATACTTGCAAAGCAGAACTTCCCTGCGTCATGACACTGCTCCCAACATTAATTACGGTTCCTTCCGCACTCTGCTGTAGCAACATCTTTTTAGCAGTAACTTCTACGCCTTCTAGGGCGATAGCGGCGGTAGATAGTTTAATTTGGCCAAAATCCTTTTCCATTACCTCCTCAAAAAGGAAGGCCTCGGAATGCCAATCTGCAAAACCGATGCCGCTGAGGCGCAACACATAGGTTCCAGGTAACACATCAACTAGCTGAAAAGCGCCTTCCAAATCACTCTGGGTCCCTTTAACTAGACTAGAGTCAGCTGCTTCCAACAAGATCACATTGATAAAGCTCACACTACCCCCTTCATCTACTATGATCCTGCCGCTGATTTGGGCATGTACAGAGAAAGAGGCTAAACAAAAGAACAGTAGGGTGATCCAAGTTTTCATAATTGAATAATATGTCATGATTTGATAGGTGATTCGGGGCAAAGGAAAGGGAATGAGACTTGTGATGCAGTTCTTTGTGCTGAGGGGTAGGAATGTATTGATGAAGTGTAAATTCTGGGGAAAATCAGGTTTGAAAGGCAAGTTTTAGAAGGGAATTACCTGTGATCAAGGATCTCATGCATTTGATCAATTGTTAGCCACCACTTGTATAGTCGCAGGGCACATCTGTGATAATTTGGCTAAATTTGAATATTTTAAATAAGATTAAATTGAAGACCACCTGGCAACATCATTGGGTATTTAAGTATAAGCTGTATCATCTTCCGTTTTGGTTTATCTATCACTTTCTCTGGTGGTCGCTGTATACTGGAAGTATGGCGCAGGTTGGCCAAAATTTGATGTCTCTTCCTTACGCCATTAAGTTTTCGAGTTATTTCATTTTTCAAGCCGTCGCCGTTTACTTCAACTTGTACTTTCTCATTCCGAGATACTTGGAGAAAAAAAGATACCTCCAATACTTAGGTTTACTCAGTTTGACCATCATTGTCACTGCGTCCATTATTGTTTCCGGTTATCATATCGGGGCGCAATTTTCCACTAAATCAATCGAGGAATTATACAGCGTAGGGTCTGCCGATTTCTTTTCCCTGTTCAAGTATAATTCACTTGACTCTACCATAGCAGCCATGGCTTTGGCCATGAGTATTAAGTTGACGAAGAGCTGGATTGAATCCAAACGCCGGCAAGACCTCTTGGAAAAGGAAAAGCTGGAAACAGAGTTGAAGTTTTTGAAATCCCAATTCAATCCCCATTTCCTCTTCAATACAATCAACTCCATCTTTGTACTCATTCATAAGAACCCAGATATGGCATCGGAGTCCCTGGCCAAGTTTTCGAACTTACTTCGATACCAACTCTACGAATGTAATGAACACCAGATCCCGTTGCAGCACGAGATCTCTTATCTAGAGAATTTTCTGGAGTTAGAAAGACTTAGACAGGAAAGTCATCTCGAGATCGAATGTACCTTGGAAGGAGAGATTGACGCGTCTTTAACTATCGCCCCTTTCATCCTAATGCCCTTTTTGGAGAATGCCTTTAAGCACGTGTCGCAATCCAAAAAAACTAGCAACTGGATCCGTTTGTCTTTACAGATAGAAGGACAACAATTGTCTTTCAAGATTAGTAACAGTACTAAACCCGAAGCCTTCTCCTCCAAAGAGGTCATGGATTATGGCGGTATTGGACTTAAGAATGTACAGCGACGCTTAGAACTGCTGTACCCGGGAAAACATCAACTGGACATCCAGCCGGGGGAACAGCAATTTGATATTCAACTACAACTGCAATTGAAAACAGGGCAGCAGTCAGTAGATGAAACAAATGCTTTACCCACTACAGTGCTAGAATCCTCATCATTTCAATATTCTTCCTAGATAACATCCAGACGGGCTATGATTTTGAATTGTGTAACGATCGATGATGAACCGCTGGCCAGGGAAGGGATCAGCAATTATATCCGAGAAATTGACTTTCTACGGATGGTTGGTGCTGGTAGTAATCCGGTGGAACTAATCCAACTTCTAGATAATCAAGCAGTAGATCTTGTCTTTCTTGATATTCAAATGCCGGTTATGAACGGCATTGATTATCTAAAGATGGCTCAGAATCCTCCGATGATTATCATTACTACCGCCTATCCCAGCTATGCCCTAGAAGGTTTCCAGTTGGATGTATTGGATTACTTACTCAAGCCGATCACTTTCAACCGCTTCTTCAAAGCCGTCAACAAGGCCAAGAATTACGCACAAATGCAGTTGGCTTCTTCTGCTGAAGGAAACTCAAACGGAGAAACGGAGGATTACTTTTTTATTAAGTGTGAGAACAAGTACGAGAAGATCTTTTTTGCGGATATACTCTATATCCAGGCTATGCAAAATTATGTAATCATCCACACCTCAAAGGGTAAGTACATTACTTTGCTTTACCTCAAAAATGTGGAGCAGTACCTTGAGGGACAGCCTTTCATGCGGGTTCATAAGTCTTATATTGTTGCCATTCCAAAGATTGAAGCCATCGACAACAATGAACTTCTAATTCAGAACCATCGCATACCGATTAGCCGGAAATTCAAGGACCGCGTATTGAAGCAAATCGTCGATGATAAATTATGGAAGAAATAGCCCCTCATCCGGGCCCCCTCACCCGGTGACTTATTCACCGGGTGAGGGGCGCCTCCTGCGCTGCCTCCCAGCCGATGATGGCCGTTTTTCGACTTTCTCCCCACATGTAATTTCCAATCATGCCACTGCCTCGAATCACTCGATGACAAGGGATGAGATAGGCTACTGGATTACTGCCAATGGCGGTACCTACAGCGCGTGAAGCTTTAGGCTTGCCTATCGCACCCGCGATCTCACCGTAACTAGACAACGCACCTTGTGGAATTTTCAGCAGGGTTTCCCATACCTTCAACTGAAAATCGGTCCCTTTCAAGTGTAGTTTCACTTGATCCAAGGCATTCCAGTCTTCGCTAAAAATACGAAGGGCATTCTGCTGTATGAGGTCCGTCATCTGACGGTATTGAGCAGCAGGAAAGCGTTGTTTAAGTGCAGCTAAAGCCTCTTCCTCGCCTTCAAAGAAGGCCATATGGCAAATACCTTTAGCGGTTGAAGCTACCAGGACAGCCCCAAAGAGACTTTCTGCAAAACTGTAGTTAATCAGAAGGTTCTTTCCCCCCTGTTTATACTCACCAGGCGTCATGCCTTCAATATTCACGAAGAGGTCATGCAAACGGCCCGTTCCAGACAGTCCAGTTTCATAAGCGGTATCAAAGAGAGAGGAACGCCCTTCCTCTAGCATTTTCTTGGCATGCTGTAAACTGATGTATTGTAAGAATTGCTTCGGACTTACCCCAGCCCAGTCGGAGAACATACGCTGAAAATGATAAGCGCTTAGGTGGACACTTCTGGCTACTTCATCTAGATTGGGCTGCTCCTTGAAGTGCTCACGAATATAACTAATGGCGGAAGCGATTCGATCGTAATTGAGTTGTTCTTGATTACTCATGGTATATTGAATTATACCTCAAAGGTATCCCTTCAAAGATGCATTAAAAACCCGAAACTTGCGCCATTACCTCTACCCCACACTACTAGATCCAATCCAAGATTTGACGACTAGACGAAGAACGCCCAGGAAAGGTCTCTTGGACATCTGCCTTCAGCTTTGGCGCATGATCTTTCTGGTATAGATCCAGTTTCTCTTGATCAGCAAACTGATAGTGAAAATAATATACCTGATCTTCCCCCTGAGGCTTCAAAATATGGTAGGAGACCAATAAACCCGTTGCTATAAGGTCGGGAACGTGAACGGTTTTCATCCAGTGTAGCCATTCATCCTCCACCTCAGCATCAACCTGAATCCGAACTTGGTAAGTGATCATGTCAGTACAAATTTGGTGATTTAATCCATTTATTGATGGAAACAATAGGTAGCCACAGCAAGTTAGGCCCTACTCCAAAGACTACCTAGCGCCTATTATGAAAAGGACCGAGATCATCCTATAACACAGAACAGAAGCCCACACTAGATGTTAGCAAAATAAATTAAAAATATTTAAATGTTAAAAAATTAACACTAACTCTTGACAGTTTGATCAAAAGCTTGCACCTTTGAAGTGTTAAAAAATTAACATTAAGCTATGGATCCTTCTAAACTACTGCAATTAAGCCGTCGAGAACGGCAAATCATGGATCTCTTTTTCCAAAAAGGAAAGCTCACCGCTCAGGAGGTTACAGACCTGCTAGAAGATGCACCGAGTTATACCACCGTCCGTACCCTACTGCGGATCCTGGAAGAGAAAGGACATCTCCAACATTCCAAATCCGGCCGCCAATATGTCTACGAAGCCGCTAGCTCAACCGATACCGTCCGTCAGCACAGCCTGAAGCACGTCCTCAAGACTTTCTTCGGCGGATCGATCACAGAGGCAGTGGCCACTTTTTTGGATCAACCGGATACGGACTTATCCGCCCACGATTTAAAAGAATTAGAGGACCTCATCCAAAAAGCCAAGGATAAGGGAAGATCCTAATTAAGCCTTACTTCATTATTTAAAACCCTCTTTCGAAATATATAGCTATGAATTTCTTAATCACGCTCTTACTTAAGGCAACCCTCTGTCTTGCCTTAACTAGTCTACTCTATCTTTCTGTTGGAAAAGCATCTGCGAGTCTCCGACATTGGATTATTAGCCTGAGTTTAATTGGCCTCCTTGTTCTACCTTTCAGCAGTACAGTACTCCCCGAATGGGAAGTAGAAACGAAAGTGGCCCAATTGCTTCCCTCTATCAATGAAACCGCAATACCAAATCATGCCATTCCTCTAGCAACTTCAGCGGAGGATCAAGCAAAAGAATTCTCCGCCAAAATTGCCCATCCAGTCGACCCAAAGCCAAGTTTAGCACTACAGATGATTTCAGTGGATGCTCCGATAGCTTCTTCTAGATTGGGGATATTGGCCATTGTATGTGCTATTTGGGCCTTGGGCAGTCTTTTCTTTTTTGGTCGGCTTCTCTGGGGCATACGTTCTACCGTCAAACTTAGTCAAACGGCTAGCCCGGTAGGAAGAGATTTACCTCAAGGTATTTCTTCGCGCACAAAAGTGGCCTATCACTCTGCCATCAAGAGTCCCATGACTTGGGGCATCATCCGACCACAGATTTTGCTTCCCGTACAGGCGAAACATTGGTCGAAAGAGACCTTAGAGGTCGTATTACTGCATGAAATGACACACATTAAGCGACAAGATTACTTGATCCATATCTTGAGTTGGATTACTGTCAGTTTGTACTGGTTCCATCCATTGGTATGGTGGTTCAAGAAACTCCAGTCGGAGGAGAGAGAAAAAGCTTGTGATGAACAAGTTTTAAAAGCTGGCCTAGCAAAAACTACTTATGCGGAACAACTGGTGCAGGTAGCGAAATACCTCTCTCACAAAAATGCCAACGTACCTTATGCTATTCCGATGGCACAGCAGAGTCAAATCAAGAGTCGAATTCTATCTATTTTAGGATTCAATGTAGATCGATTCTTTTTCTCGAAATGGAAGCAATTTCGCTGGGCTGCCACTTATGTCCTGGCGATCCTTCTACTGGCCTCCTTCACACCCGTGGAACCGATCCAATTGATGGAAATGGTTAATGAAGACCACCCACTCACCCAGCTCCTACAACAAGAGCAAGCACGCATCGAATCCAATAAACAAATACAGCCTGAGCAAGCTAGTTTCACGCCTCAGACCGAAACCAGTACTCCAGCATTCAATGCCCCGAAAACACTGGAGGAACTCTCCGCGCTTACCTCCTTAGCCGTCAAAAAACTGGATCGGGAAGCTATAAGCCCCTCCTTTAAGGCACTTCCCATCAATAATTTGAACTTCGCCAGTCCCTCGAGCACCACCGAGTCAGAAGGTGTTTACGGAAAATGGATGGAAGGCAAAAGCACTTTTGAAGTTTGGGCGATCGGAGATTACAAGAGTCTACCCGATTTCCCCTATTTGGAAGTCGAATCACCGGAAAGCATGATCATTATTAAGGAGCGTAAAAGGAATAAAGAATATTTAATGCAGATCACTAAGGCCCCTTATGACGGCGGAATGGTAGTAGACTGGCTGAATGGTAAGATCAATGCCTGGAATGGTGGCTATCGCACTGGTGACCCGATCTATCTGTTTTTTGTGGATGACGAATGGAAGTTTTTCGGTAAAAGCAAAGCCCGCTGGTTGAGTGAGCATTTAGCCGATATCAATAACAGATTAATGGCTGCTCCCTACGAGAAAGGTTGGGCAATAATAGACGGCTCCGATCTTATGGTTCAACGGCAAAAAGAGTTGAAAGAGATGCATTACGTCTCCTATGATGAACTGCCACCAAACCACTTCGAGTCACTACCCTACTGGAAAAATATGCGTGATCTCGAAAACCCACCATTTGACTATTCGGCATTGCCGGTATACACGCCTAGTCCATCAGCTACGTTAGGTGAAAAAGGAGAGCGTCAAGTAGGCGGCACACGCAAGACCAATAGTAGTACAGGCGGCAATGCAATCAACGATGGGCAAAAATTCGGTCGCATTATTCGGAAGATCCCACGTGGGGCTAAAGCAACTCAGTTCAATTTTCATCTTAAATACAATCAGTTTGAAACCTTGCACTTTGAATTACATCTCTATCAAGTGGAAGATGAAGCGGTGGTCGCAAAACTCCATGAGCACCCTATTCAAGTTAAAGCTTCCGGTAAAGACTGGATCGCAGTATCCCTAGCGAATGAAGATATCATTCTTACCGAGAATGTACTCGTTGTTCTAGAGCTCAGACAGCGTGATGGGCGAAAGGGAGAAGGCCATATCCTCTTCTCTCAAACCACCGGACCTTACCAGAATTTACACGAAAGCAGTGGCCAGGAATTGGGCTTCTGGGAAAGCAATTTCGCCTTTTACCTGGATATCAATCCTTAGGCTTATGCGACCTCACCGGGTGACTAGTCACCCGGTGAGGT
>CAJXPD010000429.1 GCA_913057785.1 uncultured Lewinella sp.
ATCAATTGCTGCGTTCCTGTGGGTAGTTGAAGTGAGTACTTACCATCTAGATCGGTTACTGTCCCTTGGGTAGCCCCTTGGAGGATAACATTGGCTCCCACTAGCGGGGTTCCGTCGGTGTCGGTCACGGTACCGGCAAGCGTACCCTCTTGTCCCTGGACCACGACTATACTCAGGCAAAGGAGTAGGACTGTGATGAACTGTTTCATAAACATGGTGCTTTAAATGCTATAAAATGTGTCGAAGGAGCTTTTGGCCAAATTTTATGGCAATGGGGCCTAGCTTTTCGATTAGATGTTTTGCAGAAGCAATTTATAGTGTAAATCTTGTCTAGGACGAATCCGAAAAAAGTTACCAGACCTTGACTTTAGCTCTGTATTTTTTGCAATTGATTTATAAAAGGTTGATTATTATGTGTTTATGTGTACTGCTTAAAGGGTGCCTTTTGGTCGTTTGAGAAAGCCTGTTATCAGTGATTGGAGTTCTCGATGCGTGCATGGAATCATCCAGTAGGCTGATGTGTTATAGTTGGAAACGAGTGTATCCCTATGCTATCAGAAAACAAAACACTATTAATCTTGGACTTGGATGAGACGTTGATTCATGCCAGTGAAAAAGAACTGGATCGGCCCGGGGATTTCCAGCTAGATCACTATCATGTATACAAGCGCCCACACTTAGATTCTTTTCTGGCTGAAGTTGAACATGATTTTTTGCTAGCCGTTTGGTCATCAGCATCCGATGAATATGTAAAGGAGGTTTCGCGTCAGATTTTCAAGAACCTCGAAGTGTTCCAGTTTATCTGGGGGAATAGCCGGTGTACCTATCGAAGGAATTTTGCACCGGAGTTAACACGGATGCACCGGCTACATTACGATAGGCAATATTATTACGTCAAACCGCTGAAAAAGGTAAAGCGCCTCGGGTTTGATCTAAAGAGAATCTTAATCGTTGATGATTCACCCTATAAGGTGGTCGACAATTATGGTAATGCCATTTATCCAAAACCGTACGAAGGAGCGGCATACGATTACGAATTGCCATTGCTAGCCAAGTATTTGAGGACCTTGCGGAATGAGCCCAATGTTCGCCGGTTAGAAAAGCGAGGCTGGCGAGAACAAACGATCGCTAGATATCCCAAGTTTTGCTAAGGTGTATCCAAGGTATGCTTGGAGATATCTGGCGTGATTGCTATTCTTTATCTAGGAAATCTCGCACTTTCTCATGAATAAGGGCTGTCCCCTCCCATTGAACGAAGTGTCCGGCCTCAGGCACCATGACCAGTTCTGCAGCAGGCATTTGTTCAACACCACTCTGCGCTACATTTAGGGTTTTGAGATGCCCATTGAGGAAGGAATTGGGAATCAACTGGTCCTCCTCTCCAAAGAAAACGAGACTTGGCGTTTTAATTTTAGCTAATGTAGAAAAAACTGGTTCTTTGAGCATTCCAATGACACACTTTGGTATCATTATGCAATAGCTCTCATAAGCGGCCTGATCTGCTCGCATCTCTAGCCGATCACTAATCATGAATTGAGCATCTGCAGGCATAGCATAGAAATTCAATTGAAAGTTCTTACGAATTTGTTCTTCCGTAGCGGATTGTACGAAGGCTTTAGTGTAGACTTGTTCGAACCATTGAACCTGCTGAGGGGTGAAGGTTTCGAAACCTGCGGGTGCCATCAGAATCAGGTGACTAAGTCTTTCGGGATGTTTCAAGGCAAAGTGTATTGCAGTTTGTCCGCCCATACTATGTCCTACTAATACTACCTTTTCAAGGTTTAGCTTGTCGATAAAGCTTTTAATTACTTCAGCAAAGTAAGACATACCAAAAGGATAATCGCCCTGACTCGACTGACCATAATTGGGTAGATCTAGCGCAATGCATCTGTAGCTTTTCCGAAGTTCTGCGATATTTTTTTGCCAAGCCTTCAAATTACTTCCTAGGCCATGCACAAAAATAAGAGTGTGGGGCCCTTGACCTTCATCTACATAATTGATCTGAAGGCTGTCATTTAGCGCAATTTTATGAGTGGGGAAGGGATAGCTCCAGCTAAGCATAAGTGGCAGTTTTTCAGCATGGGAATTCGTCGGGAAGAGGCCAAGGGAAAGACTGAGTCCCATAAAAAGTAGGGTGAAAGCTCTAGTCATTTTTTATGAAGCAATATAAAGTATGCTGGGAGGGCGTTGTAATTCTAAATGAATTAAATTGCTATGCAGTCTTATCTAAGAGTTAGAGGTATAAGTCATTGTAAAATAGGATAGTAATAGTATTTAGTCAAAAATTTAATCTATTGGGAACCTCTTTTTGTTTTCACTATATACCTTTGGTACTTAGGCTTTAGACTAAATTTAGGGAAGGATGAGGTCATTACCTCACCCTGTTTTGAATCAAGCTTAAAAGAAAGAAAATGCAAAGATTACAGGATAAAGTTGCCATTGTTACAGGAGCTGCCCAAGGAATAGGGTGGGGGACTGCCCTAAAGTTTATGCAGGAAGGAGCGAAGGTAGCGCTTTGGGATATCAACAAGGAAAAGGGTAATGCGGTGGTACAGGAATTTACAAACCAAGGGTATGAATGTGTTTTTCAGCAAGTAAATACCATCCATTTCCAAGAGGTAGAAGAAGCTTGTAAAGCGGTAATGGCGAAGTTTGGTCGGATCGATATACTAGTCAACAATGCTGGGATCACTAGAGATGCTACTTTGAAAAAGATGACACCAGAGCAATGGTCTCAAGTATTGGATGTGAATCTAACGGGTGTCTTTAATTGTACCAAGGCAGTTTACCCCTATATGGAAGCCAATGCCTACGGCCGCATCATTAATGCTTCCTCTGTAGTCGGCCTTTCCGGCAATTTTGGACAAAGCAATTATGCAGCCACAAAGGCAGGCTTGCTGGGGATGACCCAGAGCTGGGCCCGGGAATTCGGAAGAAAAGGCATCACGGTTAATGCTGTGGCCCCTGGATTTATAGCTACGGAAATGGTGAGCACCATTCCTGAAAAAGTATTGGATATGTTTCGTTCTAAAACACCCTTAGGGAGATTGGGACAAGTAGAGGAAGTAGCCAATGTTTATTGCTTTTTAGCCTCTGATGAAGCTTCCTTTATTACAGGCACTACAATCAGTGTGGATGGAGGCGTGACCGTTTAGAAAAAGTAATTACCATGAGAACCAAACTACTTGCTTTCACGCAGTTCGCCAATACGCTCTTACCTCACGAAACGAGCTACCTCTTATCTATCCAAAATTTTCATGATACTGAACGATTGGATATCCTAAAGCAAGTAGACTTTAACTGTAAAAATATTGACCAGTTTACGCCCTATGGTGGACACATCAACAAACGAAAATACTCACACGTCAAAACCTGGATTGAGGAGCGCTTAAGCCGGATTGATGTGGATCGTCATTTTACTTGGATGAGTGAGGTGGAGCAGTGCATTGTGACCGACACTGTCTTACCAGAACAGGAGAAGAAGTTATTGAAGGAAATTCGCCGTTATAAGCATCCTGGTTTTTTCTTCATTAAATTTTATGAATTGACCAGAGCCTATCATCATTTTCTCTTGGTACGTATGCGCTATGATGACGAAAAAATGGTCGGCCGCTTCCTCGAAACCTATGCAGCGCGGTATCAATACTCGCTGGCTGTTTCAGAAAAGATCCACGGCGCTACGAAGGATATTGTTGGTCAATACCGGCAAAATAACCAGGAAAGTGAACATTGGAAACAATGGCTGACAGAGGTGTTTTATGATGAAAGCTTGGACGGACACAATCGCTATCAAGCCTTGGTGAGGTTGAGTTTTATAGGCTTCAATTATCGACAGTATGACTTTCTGTTGGAGCACTTCGAGTACATTGATCAACTTTTCTCGAAGGGCATTAATTATTCGAAAAGGCTGCTAACCAATTACTATCATAATAGGTTGATCCTGCATTCTAATTTTAAGCAATTGGATCATGCTGCCTATTATGGAAAGCTATCCATTAGAGCCAAGAATCACGATTACCTCCATTACGTTAACAATCTGGTGGCCATCCTTCTTCGGAAGAATGAACCCCAACGAGCACTGCTGACTATCCGAGAAGCCTCGAAGGAGGCTAAGGTCACACAGAACCTACACAGCAAGATCAGTTATGTAGCCTTTTACATTGAATGTCTAAATAAGAATGCCCAATACAAAAGTGCTGAGAACTATGCTTCTACTTTTCTAAAAGCCTACAAAAAGGAAGTGCTTCAATATCGTTGGCATTTGTTCTTCTCTGCCTATCTGGAGGCCCTGTTACAGCAAGGAAAGTATCGGAAAATGCTTCGGGTTATCTGGCAGAATCAGTTGATAGAAAAAGACAAAAAGTACCAAAGTCGGGCTAACTATCTGCCCACCATAAGTTGGTATCGTGCTGTGGCTGCTTATAAAGAAGGAATTTGGAAGGAACGAGATGTAGAGGCCGATCTCTTGGCCTTTGCGAATCTTAGTAGCCAAGCAGAAGAAAGGGCGGCCTACACGGCATTGTGGCAACAATTGGAACGACATATACCAGAATTGCTAACCAAAGTTTCTGCTCGACTCACCGTAGTGTCGGGCTACTAATTCATGCCTTTCAAAAGCAGATCGGCAATGCCTGGGTCGGCCGCGATCACCGCTAGATGTGGATTACTGGATTGAACCAAGTCTTGCAATAGGGAGAGCCGCAAATCCGAAGGGAGAAAGGGGAGTTCGACAAACTGCTGGAGGTTGGATACCTCTAATTCGTCTAAAGGTTTTTCTTGTAGAGAAAGATAGTTGACCAGCCGAGTACAGATAGCTGCTAGAATATCAACCCTTAGACTGGCTTGTTGCACCACTTGGGCAATCGGGCGTTCTATTTCTCCTCCAAAATCACGACTGGCTAAGATATGGGCTGGCTGCGGGAGCTGTCCAAAGCCTTGGGTCGCAAAGGTGATAAAGGCCTTGGCTGTTTGCTCTTCTAGGCAGCTATCTGCCAAGAGTTTGACTAACGGCAGTTTTTGTTGTAGGTCTTGAATTTCCTGTATACTATCGAAGAATTGCACCAAGGTTCGGCCGGTGGTACGACTTCCCACCAATACATTGGGATGGGTCAAGACGAAATGGATTCCTCTCGGGTCAATCTCCGCCTTTTCTGCCCATTTGGCCCACTCCAACAAGTCAAATACCAGGGTGATATGAAGCATCCTTGTGAGCATAGCATCATCCATCGGCGTAACAGAATAGTCTCCGCCATCCGGGTTGGCAGTAAGTACAATTTGCCATTTGGGAGGGAGTTTCCAACTGACGAGCTCATGATTCTGGAGCAGCTGCATGATTCCTCTAAGAATGCGGTCGTCAGCGCGATTGACATCATCAATGAGTAGAATTCCTGGCCCTTCCGTTTTCGGTACCCAGGCCGGCGCTTTGAATATAGTTTCATCATTCACGATACTGGGCATTCCTAGTAAGTCACCCATCTCTTCAAACTGAGCCGGCGCAATATACGCTAACTGATAACCTTTTGCCTTCGCTAGATCTTGAACGATCTCGGTCTTTCCAATACCGTGCTTTCCCCAAATGCAGATCGGCGTTTTCCGCTTGCCTTTTGCTTCTTGACTAAGGTTGATATCCAGCATATGCGAAAGGAAGGCGACGACTTCCCCCGCTTTCGTCGGAGTGCCGTAGTATTGATACTGCCCGCCTTGATGCTCAGTCGAATCGAAACTCATGTTGTAAATATAGCGGATATTTGTTAGGAACGTGGGAAGGCAAGACTGTAGTTGATCTGACTTAATTTTTTTGGACCACTGGTACAGGAATTTCAATGCTGATACCCTGTTCTTGTACCCACTGTCCCCGCTGAGATTGTGAATGTATCCAGAGCAGTGGGTATCGACTCTTCACCTGTAAGCGTGGCCCATCTCCGTCGGTAAAATAAAGGATAGCATCCGGATGGTATACCTGATTGGCCCAGTCGATAGGTGGATCAAAACAAGAGCCCCCTCTCCCTTCCACAAAGGAAGGGCGCTGCCCAAGGTAGGGATACTCTCGACGAATCTTTGTATCACATTCAATGATGTGTACTTCAGCTCCCAGTTTCCACAAATGATAGATTTCGGCAAAGAAGCTGTCAAATTGAATGGCTTGTATGCTGGCTGAGGTATCCAATGCTACCAACAACTTCTGCTGCTGCTGGATGCGAATACCCGGTGTGGTTCCGTAGCGTTTGGAGGGGCGGCGGAGGGTGTTTTTGAGTCGGGTTTTTTTATTGCGTCCTACAAATAGTCTGAGGATTCGGCGCCAGTTGATGGCCGGTTTAAGGTTTGGTTGGCGGCCTTCCAAGATCAATCGAAGTGCTGCTGGCCAATGAGAAATGGCTGCAGGACCTACTCTTTGTAGTGTGCTAAGAAGCAATTGATCAATTCCCGCTTGAATAATGTCCTTTTCTCCTTGACTGAGTTTAGCAATGGCTTGATGCCAGAGCTGGTGGGGGTATCGAGATGTGCTGGCCTTATATTCTTTTAGCATTTGTAGGCCAACTTGTGGCTTGTAGGCCTGAATCTCTTCTAGCCAGAATTGCTCCAGTGGCTGATAGTAGGACGCTACTTGACGGCTTGTGCCCGCCACTTCGATTGCCAATGAGGCAGGAGAAAAGCTAGTTGGAGGATTATGGAGTTGGATTGTAAATTCCTCGATGATCCAATCACAGGCCAGGTCATAGAGGTGTGGAAAATGAAAATGATTGGTTTCAAATGGATGTTGGAAAAGCAAATGTAGCAACTCATGCTGCAGCTGCGCTTTTTTTGCCTCCATGGAGTCTAGCTGAGCCCACTTATCCGGATCAATGGAGAGTTGAAGATTTGGTGGAGTGCCATTTTCGATAGACCAGCTTAGGGCGGAAGAGCCAGGAGCTGTGCATTTAGGTATCCCACTCAGAAGGTGTCCCCAGAAAGGATCATCCAGCATCCACTGGATGCTGATGGACTGTAGTTCATTGTGGATTTCTTCAATCAAAAGCCGTAGATCTGGGATTTTCTCTGAGATACTTCCGAAGTCTTTAAGACTTCGGAAGTAT
>CAJXPD010000430.1 GCA_913057785.1 uncultured Lewinella sp.
AAACAAATGAACAACCAGAGCCATCACTGACTACTACTGTATAATCACCCGAGGCTACCGCAGTATACTTTGGCTCTATCGCACCGGGAATAGTATCGCCGTATAACAACCATTGGTAAGACTCATAGCTTTCAGCTACAGACAACAAGGGGCCATTTGCCTCGATCGTCACTACTTCGGGGAAGGGTTCCATGATGAATAGGACATCCGTGCGAGTGCACCCCCAATCGTTGGTCAAGGTGTAGCCGTACTCTCCCGGTCCCAGGCCTTGTAAGACATCTCCTTCATCTCCGGTTGACCACTTGACCGTATAAGCAGCGGAAGGATCTTGCACAGCTAAGGTAATTTCACCATCATTCGCTCCCGTACAACTTACGAATTCAGCATTCCCTTCCACAGTCAATTCAGGGCAACGATCCACCACTCGGAAGATCTGACCTGAGCTGTAAGCAGCGAGGTATAGCTCCCCATCCTTGTCTTCCCCAAAAGTACTATACTGGCTATTCGCACCATTGTACCATTCCGTGTTCGTCCAGCCATCGGCTCCGTCAGGATACAAAGACCAAATTCGCCCGGAGCAAAAGTCTGTATAGACGTAGTGACCATATAGATCCGGGAAATCGCTCCCTCGGTAAACGTAGCCCCCCGTCACTGAGCAACCCACCGAAAAATTGCTGAGATATACATGCACCGGAAAGGTTAAGCCACTGGCATCCTCACAACCATTGGTATTGAAGGTTTCATTGCCTTCATAACAACGCCAACCATAATTCTCTCCACCCGGACTGTTGGCCAACTGGAGATCTATTTCTTCCCATTCATTCTGACCAACGTCTCCTATCCAGAGGTCCCCCGTCAGGCGATCAAAACTATATCGCCAGGGGTTGCGCAAACCCAATGACCAGACCTCATCAAGTGTGAAGTCCGTATTAGCAAAGGGATTATCTTCTGGTATGGCGTAGGGTTCATCCGTATCAATATCGATACGAAGCATTTTACCCAGTAAAGAAGTGCGGGTTTGGCCAGAGTTTTCCGGATCACCTCCTAAGCCTCCATCTCCCGTTCCAATGTACAAGTAGCCATCCGGACCAAAGGCAAGATCGCCTCCATTGTGGTTGTCATAAGGTTGAATGATGTTAATAATCTTCTTTTGAGAAGAAGCATCTGCCACATCAGGATTATCTGCACTAACCGAGAAACGCGAAACCTGGGTATCCCCATCATTATCTGTGTAATTGACGAAGAAATACCCATTTTCAACATAGTTCGGATGGAAGGCGATACCTAACAATCCTTCTTCTGACGCTCCACTATCCACTAAACTATCAATATCCAAAAAGGGCTTTTCTAGTAGGCTACCATCCGCACTCAAGATGCGGACAAAGCCTCGTTTTTCCACCACAAATAGTCGTTCGTCACCTGCATTAGCAATATCCACAGGGCTACTAAGACCGCTAGCGAACTCCTCTAGCTGAATTCTGTCTTGGGCAAGGCTAACTTTTGTACTTAAGAGAGAGAATACTAAGAAGAATAGAAAAGGCGTTGATTGCTTCATAGTCATTAATTGAATAATGTATAAGTAAAATAGATTGTAAGTAATTGAAAAGGACAATGTTGTTCTGTGGGGACTAGTTACCAGAAAAACATCCCTGGAATCGGGACGGCCGGAAAAGGCCTGCAGGACATTATGCTTAAATGGACAAAAGCTGGGGAAAGTACACCTTACTAATAGCAAGATATATTACTTTTTTGGGTCAAGTTAAAAAGAATAATGGACAGATGACGGAAAAAGGCCAAAATTGACGAGCCTAAACAAATCCAACATATTTTCCTAAATTTAGCCCTAAAAGCAACACGACGATGTTTCGAATCACATTCATTATTGCATGTCTAATCGGTCTTGCTCTTCCCCTTAAAGCCCAGACCTACCCTAAATCGAACATCTATATGTTCGATCTGGAACAGGTTTCCGATAGCAATTTCCAATTTAACAATCCACAATACCTCACATCTTTCAACCCGAATGGTTATAACAACCATCCGTACTTCTTCAATGATGTGGAGCTATACATATCTGTACAACTACCGGGTAATAATCAAACAGATCTATATTCCCTAAACTTGGAAGAAAAGACCAAAACCAAGGTCACCGAAACGCCAGCTGGGGAGTTTTCACCCAAACCCATGGAGAATAGCTACTTTTTCTCAGCCGTTCGACAAGAGGTGCACGGGGCAGATACGATATTGAGATTATGGCAATTTCCGGTAGACCGAACAACGAATGGTAAGCCTGTATTTAAATACGTACAAGGCATTGGGTATTACCAATGGTTGAACAGTTACCAGATTGCAGTATTTATGGTGGAGCCCAATAACAATTATTTGGGAATTGCAGATATCAGATCCGACGAAGTGACCCCCTTGGCCACCAACCCTGGCCGCAGCTTCGCCAAACTACCGAATGAGAATCTCGCCTACATCCAAAAGGCTGCCAATAATAGCACAGGATTGATCATGGAATTCAACCTATTCCAGCGAGGAGCCGCACCGCAGAAGATCATCGAAACACTTCCCGGTAGCGAAGACTTTGCACTCCTACCAGACGGTACTTTTATTATGGCGAGAGGTAGCAAGCTGTTCAAGTTCAATCGCTTTATTGATGAGAACTGGATTGAGATTGCTGACTTGCGTTATTATGATATTAGAAATATTACGCGCTTAGCCATCAGTGACAACTACAAGATTGCTATTGTAGCCGACTAATCGCCCAATTTTCGGTAAGCTTTCCAAATGATATCGATATCTGTTTGCCACTGATAATTCTTGGCGTACAGGAGATTGATTCTTTGTATCGTTCGTGAGCTAACTTCCTTTATCGGGAGCGGGCTTAGGGGACTCAGTACCCCCTTTACTAAGGCCGGCAATTTCTCTTGATCCTGGTCTTGCGGCACATAAGATACCCAGGTCTTCTGGCCAATCAGGACTTGAAACGCATTGCTCAGCACCCCTACCCTGCCTCTAACAATCAAGATTTGTAAAGGTAAACTTATCAATAACCAAAGTGCCAGCACTATATCTAAAAATCGCTTATTCCGCCGATTCATAGGCTCAGCCAATTGGAAACGAATTTCAATAGTATACAGCTCCCCTGCTGTGTTCTTAGAACTGCTTCCGATGATACTCATGCTTTCTTCCGGTACGATCTTGTAGTCTAAGGAGGGGCCAAGACGATTCATCCAATACATGATATCTTGGCTACTAATATCCTTTGAGCAGAAAATCAGTTCATCGATCTTATAGATTTGTACCACTTCGTCTAATTGCCGCACGGGGCTTAAGTATTCCGTATCCGAGGCCTCTTGTTCAGGGCTGACCGTACCGATAAAGTTCTTATTCACCTCGGCCCGTCGGAGCAGTTTCTGCACCCGTTCACTTTCCTCTTTATCACCGATAATCACCAGATTCTGCTGGGCAACTCGACCTAGGTCAAAATTGCCAAACTGGATGAAGTGCAAGATAAAGCGCAGCAAAATACTCACACACAATGCCCAGGCTGTACCCAAGATGATTAGGGCTCTTGAAGATCGATATTCCAAGCTTAGAAATCCATACACCGCTGCTAAGATAACCGTACCCACCAGCAGCCCTCGTGCCAACCGTCGCAAGCCGAATTGGTCATCGTATCCACCACTGAAATAGACCGTCACTAGCCAAATCAGGATATATAAAGGAAAATTGAAGTACAGAACTACCTCCTCATAATAATTGGGATCCTTGAAATGATAGGAAGCCCAAAAACTCCGTAGGAAGTAGAGTCCTATATAAATGGCAATAGCATCCAGTAGGGGTAGATAAGCCCGTTTAAAGAAGTTGGAAATTAGGGTGAGAAAGGCTCGAAAATAGATTGCAAATTGCAACATCAACACGAACAAACTTGCCTGCTTCCCCATATGCTTTTGGGCAAAAATGATCATGGCATTGTAGAATGTCCGGACGTAATTTAAGCTCCCCTTTTTGGTACTTTCTCCCTTATAGTGAATGATCGTCGTAGATGGCAGATAGTAGTTCTTATAACCTGCCTGAACAATTCGATACGAAAGATCAATATCCTCACCATACATAAAGAAAGCTTCATCCAATCCCCCTATCTCATCAATCACACTTTTCCGCAACCACATAAAAGCCCCCGCCAACACTTCCACCTCATGCGTCTCCTGTTCATCCAGATACCCAAGATGGTACTGATTGAACAATCTACTTTTGGGAAAAATACGAGCCAGTCCAAAGGTTTTGGCGAAAGCCACCCAAGGAGAAGGAAAGCCACGCTTAGACTCAGGAAGAAAAGCGCCGGACCCATCAATCATTCGAACCCCTAGGCCTCCGGCATCAGGATGTCGGTCCATAAAGGCTATACAGGTCTGGAAGGTATCCTCATTGACCACTGTATCCGGGTTCAGCAAAAGGATGTATTCCCCCTCGCACTTAGCGATAGCCTGATTATTGGCCACAGAGAAGCCTGGGTTATCCGTGTTCGCGATGAGTTTGACTTCAGGAAATTTCTCCCTCACCATCGCCACCGACTCATCTACAGAGTTATTATCCACCACCCAAGTTTCCATCTCGATCCCAGCGCCTGCTCTCCGCACAGACAAGAGCGCCTGCTCGAGGAAGTACTTGACGTTGTAGTTAACAATAATGACGGATAACTTCATCAGGAATAGATCTACGACCTGAAATTTGAGGAAGGAAGCTCTTTAGTTACTCGCGTACGCGGTAAGGAATTCTAGAAACGATGGATCGTCCGAGCGTTAACTCATCAGCATATTCTAGTTCACCTCCAAAGGAGATTCCCCTAGCAATGGTGCTGACTTTCACCTCGTGATCGGCCAGTTGTTTAGATATGAAGAATATGGTCGTATCCCCTTCAATAGTGGGGCTAATGGCCATAATCAGTTCTTTAACCTCACCTGCTTGAACTCTATGAACCAGCGAATTGATATTTAGGTCGGCGGGGCCTACCCCTTCAATCGGGGATATTACTCCTCCCAGTACATGGTAAACACCTCTGAACTGGCCCGTATCCTCAATTGCCATGACGTCCCGAATACTTTCCACCACACAAACTGTACTATGATCTCGGCTCTTGTTAGCGCACACCTGGCAAATATCATCATCGGAGATATTATGACAAATCCGACACTCCTTAATCCCTTTCCGCATCTTAACTAGCGCATTGGCGAAATTCTCGCTGATTTCCTCTTCTTGCCCTACCAAATGCAGGACTAGCCGGAGTGCCGTTTTCTTGCCGATGCCTGGTAAGCTGGCAAAAGCATTCACTGCCTCTTCAATCAGTTTGGATGAAAAATTCATGTTGCCAAATTAAGGAATAAGTTTAAGACCATTGATAAGGGTAAAGAAAAAGCCCTATTGAAAACCAATAGCTGTACAAATTTGTTGTTCTTGCAAGCACTTGAGCGGTGTAAGCGGTAGGAGAATTTAAGCCGTTGGCACTTGGTGTGTTTTTTACATTATGACAGGAGCAATTTTACGTAAATTATTTGCAACTTTGCCCCGCACATCATTTTGACCCATTTATAAACTTAAAAGAGATAGAAAAATGGCTGAAGTCATACGCATGCCCAGGATGAGTGATACAATGGAAGAAGGTAATATTGTAGGTTGGCTCAAAGAGGAAGGAGAGGTGATAGAGGCTGGCGAAACGATTGCTGAAGTTGAAACGGATAAAGCCACCATGGAATTAGACAGTTTCGTGGATGGTGTTTTGCTACATATAGCCGTTAAGGAGGGTCCCGTGCCTATTGACGGAGTTATTGCTGTAGTGGGAGAAAAAGGCGAAGACTGGCAGGCAGCGATTGCGGCAGCTGGATCAAGCAATGGATCAGCAGAAGCAGAAGCACCTGCTACCGAAGAAGCCCCTAAACCAGCGGAAACAGCTGCGCCTGCGGCTACGCCTAGTGCTCCAGCAAGCGACGATAAGCGACTAAAAGCAAGCCCACTGGCGAAAAGCATGGCCAAGGAGGCTGGTATCGATATCAGTACGATCCAAGGTAGTGGTGACCAAGGACGCATCGTGAAGAAGGACGTAGAAGCTGCCATGGCTAATCCGCCAGCTGCTCCTGCACCAGCACCGGCCGCAGCACCAGCAGCGAAGGAAGAGAAAGCGGCTCCTCCTCCTGTAGTTCCATTTTCCTTTGGCGGAGGCGAAGCGAATTATGAAGACACGCCGATCTCGCAGATGCGTAAAACCATTGCACGTCGATTGGGTGAAAGTAAATTCACTGCTCCTCACTTCTATCTTACGATAGACATCAATATGGACAAGGCGGTGGCATTGCGTAAGCGCCTGAAAGAGGTATCTCCTGCCAAGGTATCGTTCAACGACCTGGTAATCAAAGCCGCTGCCGCAGCGCTGAGAGAACATCCTGCTATTAATTCTAGCTGGTTGGGAGATGCCATCCGTGCCAATCATGACATCCACATTGGGGTAGCTGTAGCCGTTCCTGACGGATTGCTAGTTCCTGTCATTCGCTATGCCAATATGAAGACCTTGTCTCAGATCAACAGCGAGGTGAGACACCTAGCGGGTAAGGCCAAAGACAAGAAGTTGCAGCCAGCGGAGATGCAAGGCAACACCTTCACGATTTCCAACTTGGGTATGTTTGGCATAGAAGAATTTACTGCCATCATCAATCCACCTGATTCTTGTATCCTAGCAGTAGGCACTATCGTACAGAAGCCGATCGTGAAAGACGGTCAGATTGTTGTTGGCAATATGATGAAAGTAACCTTGAGCTGTGATCACCGCGTCGTAGACGGTGCCACTGGAGCTCAGTTTCTACAAACGTTCCAAGAGATCCTAGAAGATCCAATTCGTTTGTTGGTATAGTAAATGATATATATTTAAACTGCTAAAGCCCTGAAGCCTTTACTCTTCTATCCTACCGGATAGATGTAGTAATGGTCTCAGGGCTTTTTCTTTAATACCCCCAAGTTGCGGATGAATGAGCGCAAAAAAAGAA
>CAJXPD010000431.1 GCA_913057785.1 uncultured Lewinella sp.
TTTTGCCGCAAATATCTGACGCATTTGGGCTCCAAAGAATGAATTGCAACTTGCATTAACTATAAGCTGAGTAGTTCCTTCTGAAGCTACTCAGTTTATACTCGATAGGACTACATTAGGTGACATGGAAAGACCGCAAAAGGAACTGGAAAGGTTCACTCTTCAAAAGATAATAAAGGATATATTGTACGTGCTCAACCTAGAGCAGGGTATGGGCTATACCATAAAGCAACTCCTGATTGCGCCCGGCGCAACGATTCAGGAATATTTGTTTGAAGATCGAAACCGCCTGACCCGCCCCTTCCAGTTGATCGTACTACTTGTTGCCATTGCCACTTTTTTGACCCTCCTGGTTTTACCGGATATGGATGAACTGATTGAGGAGCTTCATAAAACGGAAGGCTGGGATAACTTCACCCCTGCGGTGCAAGAAAGTATGGAGTGGTTCACCAAGAACATGAAGCAATACTTCAATGTGTTCTTTTTGGCAGGTATTCCATTTATTAGCCTGGCTACCTTTCTCATCTTCAGAAAGTCCAAGTATTACTATGCGGAACACCTGATCATCAATACGTACCTCTCGAGTCCTCAGACGCTATTCTTCATCCTGTATGTTCCCTTTTTGAAGGCCAGTGGTTTCTTTGCCATTTTCCAGATTATCCCAGTTGTAGTGTATTCTATTTATGCCTATCGGCAAGTATTCAAAGAATCCCTCTGGGACACCATATGGAAATCTACACTTTGCTTTCTTTTGTATCAATTCATCTTCGGTCTAGCCATGATGCTAGTTTTCGGTATACTAGTACTCCTAAAATCCTAATTGATCTATGATTAGAAAGTATCAAGCGGCCGACCTTCCGAAGGTGATCGAGATTTTCCAGCAGAATACGCCTAAATTCTTCGCCCTGGAAGAACAGTCTGATCTTGAACAGTTCCTGGAAACAAATGGGGTAAACTACTGGTTGATTGAGCAAGATGGCGTGATTGCAGGTTGTGGAGGGATTGTCTTTAGCGAAGACCAACAGATTGGGCGAATTGCCTGGGATTTTTTCTCCCCCAATTTTCAGGGGAAAGGCCTAGGGCGCCAGCTGACTACCTTTCGGCTCACGGAGATCAGAAAAAATCCTTCCGTGCAGAAAATCATTGTGCGAACCTCACAATTAGCCCATTCCTTTTATGCTAAGTTTGGCTTTGAGGTGGAAAAAATCGAAGAAAATTACTGGGCTCCTGGACTACATCTCTATGATATGCAGATGTCAGCTTAGAGCGCTCATATAGCAAAGTTGAAATATTATTATGATGGAATCTGTTCTTGTTTTTTGCGGATCTAGTACTGGCAAACTGCCAATCTATGCTGAAGCAGCCCAGCACCTGGGAGAAACCCTGGCAGCACGAGGCTTGACAACTGTCTACGGCGCAGGCAATATTGGTCTGATGGGCATCCTGGCTGATGCGGCCTTAGACAAAGGAGGTAAGGTAGTAGGAGTGATCCCTCATTTTCTGAAAGAAAAGGAAGTTTGCCATGAGCATTTGACGGAATTGTATCTCGTGGACACCATGGATGAACGCAAGAAGAAAATGGCTGAAGTTTCCGATGCCGTGATCACCCTTCCCGGTGGCTTTGGCACCTTAGATGAACTATTTGAAATGGCCACTTTGGTTCAACTAGGACAAGATTACCAACCCATCGGCATTTTGAATGTAGATGGATATTTTGATCCCCTATTACAACAGATTGATCGGATGATAGCGGATGGTTTTGTGAAAGAAGCGCAGCGCGATTTAATCATCATCGATGAAGATGCTTCTCGTCTACTGGATCGATTGGCTGCTCATCAAGTAGAACGAGTAGAAAAGTGGGCGGATCGATAATTTAAGAGCTTACAAACCTAATTTGATGGATACACCGATTATTAGTATTAAAGGACTGAGGAAGAGCTATGGAGCCAACCAAGTTCTGAATGGGATAGATTTAGATATTTATCCTGGCCAGGTAATTGGATATATTGGGCCGAATGGAGCCGGAAAGAGCACCACTGTACGAATCCTCATTGGTTTGGATGCCCAGTTCGAAGGGGAAGTGAGCCTGAAGGGGCATAGCGTGAAATCTGATGCACTGGCCATCAAAAAGATCATTGGCTATGTGCCAGAGCAGGCTGAGATGTATGAGGTACTCACGCCAATGGAGTTCTTAGAGCTCGTGGGTTCCTTACATCACATGGATAAAGCTGTATTGGAGGAAAGGGCCACTCGCATGCTTAGTTTCTTCGGTTTAGAAGACCACAAAGACCAACGGATCGATACTTTCTCTAAAGGTATGCGTCAGAAGGTACTATTGATTTCTGGTCTAATCCACAACCCAGAGATCATCTTCCTCGACGAACCTTTGTCAGGACTAGATGCCAATTCAGTGATTATGGTGAAAGAGATCATAGCACGCCTGGCCGCCGAAGGAAAAACCATTTTCTACAGTTCGCACATGATGGACATCGTGGAGAAGGTGTCGGATCGGATCGTACTGATCAACCAAGGTCAGATTATTGCTGATGGTCCTTTTGAAGCCTTAAAGGCACAATCCGGCAACAGTTTAGAACAGATCTTCTCTAGCCTGACTAGCACGGAGAACTTTGAAAGCTTAGCAGGCGATTTCCTTGACACATTCCAAGACAAAAAGGCGGGCGATGAATAAGCTGTTATTGCGAATTGTATTTCTTTTCAACTTCTTGTGGGAGCGACTCGGGGTAGATACTGTCCAACTTAAGGCCATCCTTACCACTAAAGTAAAGATGGACAGCCGACGTGCCAGTGTATTCAATACACAAGGACGCACCAGTAAAAAGGCCCTAAAGAATCAGGATTGGGTATCCATCATTGTTTTCTTTTTCATTGGTCTCTTCTTTATAGGCCCGCTGATAATTTTCCAAGAGAGTGCAACAGGATTTACGCTATACTTTGCAGGTTGGATGGTCATGTTGGCGATGACCCTGATCACAGACTTTACTGAAGTACTCATTGACGTTAGGGATAATTACATCTTACTACCCAAGCCAATCAATGATCGTACGTTAACCATTTCCCGACTGCTACACATCGGCATCTACCTTTCCAAATTAGTACTTGCCTTCGTACTACCTGCCGCCATTTTTATTGGGATTAAATATGGGATTTTAGGATTAATAATTTTCGGGCTACAAGTCCTGTTGGGACTAGTCTTCGTGATATTTATCGTGAACCTAACCTACCTTTTGATCTTGCGGATTAGTACCCCTCAGAAGTTCAAGGAAATATTGAACTACCTGCAGATCGGGTTCACTGTAACCATATTTTCAGCCTACTACCTTCTCCCTAGGTTAGTAGACCTGGAAGACTATGAAAATGCCAATATCCTACTTTCCCCTTTTGTGGTGTTCTCTCCACCTTCCTGGCTGGCGGGGCTCTGGTCGTTAATCATGGATGGCAATCAAAGTCTGGTAGTCCTACTACTGGCTGCCTTGGCGGTTGGCACGCCCTTCATCTGTGGTTGGCTCATTCTAAACGTACTGACCAAAGCCTTTAATCAAAAGATGGTCGCCATGACCCAAGGTGGAGGAAGTACCAAGCCTAAACCTGAAAAGGAGGGAGAGGCAAAAGCAGTAAAGCAAAGTGGCTTGATGGAGCGACTAGCCAATGCCATCTGTAATAATGAAGCTGAAAAAGCAGCTTTCAAATGGAGTTGGCGCTTGACGGCACGGAATCGAGATTATAAGTTGCGCGTGTATCCTGGCTTTGGCATGGTCCCGGCCTTTTTTGTGTACTTCGCGCTCAATGGAGAAGGTAGTCTTTCTGAGCGAATGGCGGCTTTACCGGAGAGTGGATCCTATCTTCTTCTGATCTACTTCTGTTTCTTGCTATTGAGCACTCCTTTATTGAGTAGTCAGTATTCCAACAAACAGATTGCTAGTTGGATCTTCCATGCGGCTCCCCTCAAGGAACCGGGTTGGATCCTAAGCGGCACGGCCAAAGCCATTCTAGCCAAATTCTTCGTCCCCACCTATCTAATCATGTTCTTAGTAGGCTTAGGCATTTGGGGAACAAAGGTGATCGATGACTATATGCTTGGCTTTGCCAATATCCTGTTTGTAGGCACAATGATCCTGCATTTTTTCCAACCGAAGAAGATTCCTTTCTCCGATAGCTGGGACAACATTAACAAAGGAGCCAACTTTAGTGCGGGCATTCTATCCTTGATGCTGGCCGGCGGTTTAGGGGCCTTGCATTACTTGATTATTGACAATACTGTTCTTGTACTAGGAGCAGCATTGGTAGCCATAGTAGGCTGGTTTTTCGTATTTCAAGCCTATCAGAAAACGGCCTGGGAGAAGCTGGCTATGTAAATCCGGCTAGATATTTATGCATATGTAATCAAGTAAGCAAACCACTTACTCATTTTGGCTGTTAGTAAGCCAATAAGTAGAGATACTTTGTTCGTTCTAGCTGTTCAAGATCAACAAACTTTTCCTATGAAATTTGCTTTGCTAGCCATTGCTCTATTCGGGCTTAGTCCATTACTCACCTTAGAAAACCAATGGGAACTGAAAAAGGACAAAGATGGCATTCGCGTCTTTACCAAAAAGATTCAAGGTTCACCTATGCGTGCTTTCCGAGGAGAGATGGAGCTAACAGCCAATCTAGATATAATAGAAAGCCTTTTTAAAGACGTAGTTCGTTTTACAGAATGGTCGCCAGGTGCCAAGAAGGTAGAACCTTTGAAAGAGGAAGTTAACTCACGAACATTCTATCTACAAACAGAAGCTCCTTGGCCTGTCACAGACCGAGACGGCATATACCAGTTTACTTTTCAAAGGGAAGCGGGTAAATTGACCATCAATGCGACTTGTCTTCCAGAGTATCTACCCCCCAGAAAAAAACATGTCCGTGTCCCAAAATCAGAGGGGTTTTGGCAATTTGAAGAAAAGGCAGACGGTTTGATCCACATCATTTACGAAAACCATTCTGAGCCTGGCGGAAGCATCCCGGGATGGTTAGCCAACTCTGCCGTTGTGAACCTACCCTTCGAGTCTTTACAGAACTTGCGTCAAATGGTCCAGAAGTAAAACCTATAATTGAAAAAGACTAGGGAATTCAGTAGTTTTGCACCTTCAAGTTTCTGATCAATTAAATTAAATTTAATATTAATGCAATCAACAGCAGCTTTAAAGTATAAGGTTAAAGATATCAATCAAGCTGATTGGGGGCGAAAGGAGATTGAATTGGCTGAGGCAGAGATGCCAGGACTTATGTCTTTGAGAGAAGAATTTGGTCCTTCCAAGCCGTTGAAAGGAGCCCGCATTGCAGGTTGTCTGCACATGACGATCCAGACAGCTGTACTTATCGAAACCTTGGTAGAATTGGGTGCAGAGGTAAGCTGGTCCTCTTGCAATATATTCTCTACACAAGATCATGCAGCCGCTGCCATTGCTGCTGCCGGTGTTCCTGTTTATGCTTGGAAGGGCATGAATGAAGAAGAATTCTGGTGGGCCATCGAGCAGACTTTGTTTGCTTTCAGTGATGGACAACCATTAAATATGATCCTTGATGATGGTGGTGACTTGACGAACTGTGTTTTGGACAGACACCCTGAATTGGTAGAGGGTATTGGTGGAATCTCTGAAGAGACGACTACTGGTGTTCACCGTTTGTACGAAAGGCAAAACAACGGCTCACTGAAACTACCTGCCATTAACATCAACGACTCTGTTACGAAGTCTAAGTTCGATAACAAATACGGATGTAAAGAGAGCTGTGTAGACGCGATTCGCCGAGCAACTGACGTAATGTTAGCAGGTAAAGTAGCTGTAGTAGCTGGTTATGGCGATGTTGGAAAAGGATCTGCCGCTTCTCTACGTGGAGCTGGTTGCCGTGTCATTGTGACGGAAATCGATCCAATCTGTGCGCTACAAGCAGCTATGGACGGATTTGAGGTGAGAAAGATGAGCAATGCTATCCCTAGAGCGAATATCGTAGTTACTGCTACAGGTAATAAGGATATCGTGACTGGAGAGCACTTCAAGATGATGAAGGACAAAACCATCGTTTGTAACATTGGTCACTTCGATAATGAAATCGACATGGCTTGGTTGAATGACACGCATGGTGATTCTAAGATCGAGATCAAGCCTCAGGTTGACAAGTATACAGTTGATGGTAATGATATCATCGTTCTCGCTGAAGGGCGTTTGGTAAACTTGGGCTGTGCCACTGGACACCCTAGTTTTGTAATGTCCAACTCTTTCACCAACCAAGTATTGGCTCAGCTAGAGCTATGGCAAAATGGTGACAAGTACGAGAACAAAGTGTACATGCTTCCTAAGCATTTAGATGAAAAAGTAGCACGTCTTCACCTAGCTAAAATTGGTGTGGAATTGGAAGAATTGAGCTCTGATCAAGCCGAATACATCGGTGTGAAGCAAGAAGGGCCTTTCAAACCAGAATACTACCGCTACTAGAAAAAAGCAGCTTTATCCTCCCAAATTCGGGCATGCACAAGCTCTTTTATACAGGGAGAGATAAAGTCACTCCCTTTTACTAGGAGAGACAACGCAACTCCCTCTTTCAAGGAGTGATCAAGCAACTCAGTATTAGACGCATCTAATTATACAAAGGGCTTTCGGAGATTCCGAAAGCCCTTACGATTTTAGGTATTTAACGTGAGTCCAACTTCAACTTAGAAGCCAGTCTTCACAAAGCGTTTAGTCATCACTTTATCAGCTGTACGCAAACTCAAGACGTACATACCTTGCGTTAGACGAAGACCGTTCAAGTTCACCTCTAAGGTCTGCGCTTCACCATTATAGATATTGCTGTAAACCGTACGACCGTTTAGATCGGTAATCACTACCGTACCACGCTGACCGTCCATCTGTGGAAGATCCACTCGTAGGAAGTCAGAAGCTGGATTCGGGCTCAAACGAAGCTCTTGCACGTTCTCCTGAGCTAGTGGAGCAGCAGGAATAGCTGGCGTAGTATTAAA
>CAJXPD010000432.1 GCA_913057785.1 uncultured Lewinella sp.
AGCCTACTATCTTGGCATTTCTGCTCAGCATATCGCACCAGCTTTTGAGGACATCTACTATTTCCTTTGGGAAGAGGAAAATCTACCCGTTAACATTGATCCCTTAAAACTACATCCTAAAGAAAAGCTCGAACGCAAGAAGCTATCAGATTTGCTGCAAAAAGGATTTGATCAAGCAGCTGGATACGTATTACCCTTACAGTGGGAGATTGATCAAAGCAGTTGGCAAACCTGTCCCTGGGTATTCAAGAGAGGGAACTTATTCTTACTCCCTGGCAACTCTCCAATTGGCCTTCGACTCCCACTCGATCGACTTCCGTACATGGTACCTGAGCAAGAGACCAAGGAAGTTCCTGCCAGCCCTATGGAAAACCTTCCTGAATTACCTAGCCAAGAAGAATTAAACACTAAGCAAGCCGAGAGAGCTGGACAGGGTGCCACCCTCACCCCCGGCTCCGAATCTGCACCAGCAGAGCAGGCTGACTTCGAACCTTCTTTTAGAACGACCACTATTAAAACGGCTCTCTGTGCAGAAGTGAGAGAAGGAAAGCTGTATTTATTCCTTCCTCCGCTCAATAGCCTGGAAAGTTATATCGATTTGCTGCATACGATTGAAAAAGTAGCAGCAGAGCTTGAGATACCCGTACTCATTGAAGGATATCATCCCCCGAGCGATAACCGTCTGCAAAAACTGGTGGTCGCTCCCGATCCCGGTGTGATTGAAGTAAATATTCATCCCGCGAATTCTTGGAGAGAAATCGTAGGAAACTATGACACCCTATTTGAACTGGCAAAAGATAGTCAGTTAGGTGCCGAGAAGTTTATGTTAGATGGAAAACATACAGGCACTGGAGGCGGAAATCATATCACCTTGGGCGGGAGTACACCAGCAGAAAGTCCACTGCTTCGTCGCCCAGATCTGCTGCGAAGTTTTGTGAACTTCTGGCAAAATCACCCTGGTTTATCTTATCTATTCTCCTCCGCTTTTGTGGGCCCAACTAGTCAGGCCCCTAGAGTAGATGAGGGGCGAAAAGAGATTCTCTTTGAACTCGAAATCGCTTTTGCAGAATTGGATCGTCACGACAATCCTCCACCTTGGCTCGTGGATCGCATTTTTAGAAACCTCTTAATTGATATTACGGGTAATACGCATCGAGCTGAGTTCTGCATCGATAAGCTCTACAGTCCAGACTCCTCCTCAGGGCGCTTAGGAATATTGGAAATGCGGGGCTTCGATATGCCGCCACATAAGCAGATGTGCCTCCTGCAATTGTTATTAATCCGTGGCTTGGTAGCTGCCTTTTGGAAAAACCCCTATCGACAACCGCTCATCCGCTGGGGCACAAGTCTTCATGATAAGTTTTTGATCCATCATTTTGTCAAGGAAGACCTCAAGGAGGTGCTCTATTATCTCAAAGAAGCTGGATTTCATTTCGACCTAGACTGGTTTGAGCCTTTCTTTGAATTCCGATTCCCTCTACTTGGCCAAATTCAAGCGAGGGAAACCCAGCTGCGCTTGCGGGCGGGTATCGAACCTTGGAATGTATTGGGGGAAGAAATGTCTAATACGGGGACTGCTCGATTCGTGGATTCCTCGGTAGAGCGCATAGAAGTGGCGCTAGAAGGATTTAATCCTGAGCGATACCATTTGCTCTGCAACAAAGCTATTGTTCCCTTGCGGGCGACCGGGATGATGGGACATTATGTAGCAGGAATTAGGTACAAGGCCTGGAGCCCACCTTCGGCCCTTCATCCTACCATCGGGACAGATATTCCATTAATCTTCGACATCTATGACCGCTGGAACCAAAGATCGATTGGCGGATGCACCTACCACGTTTCACACCCTGGCGGAAGGAACTATGAAACCTTCCCGGTGAACAGCTTCGAAGCGGAAGGACGTCGCATTAATCGCTTCTGGGAATACAATCACAGCGCAAGAAATGTTGAACAGCTCAAGAATCAAGCCAGTACCGGTAGTCGTAGCTACATTACCAATGATTACCAGACTACTCCACCTATCAATACACAGAAGGTGGAGGTAGACAAGGATTATCCTTACACGCTAGACTTAAGGAAATTGTCCAAATAGAACTGCCTTAGCTTTTTTCTGAAATAGAATTGGCCCGCTGCATAGCAGGAGTCAGTGGTGCATTTTTATCTTGATAAGGCTCCATGTCTTTCAAGATGGTGTCCAGTAATTGAATGGCTTGAACAATGTAAGGTCCTTTATTGAGCATGACACAATCCGCCCGTTGAGACATGACTGCATCGGTAATTTCCGCCCGGGAAGGCAATCCGCGTTTGGCCAAACTTTCCAAGACCTGAGTGGCCCAGATATCCGTGATATGCGCCGCTTGGCAAAGGGACAAAATCTCTTCTTGGACGCGGCCAATATTACGCCATCCTGTTTCAATCGCTAAATCTCCTCTAGCAATCATCACACCTACAGGATGTATCTTCATCGCCCTAAAGAGAATCTCGGGTAAAGTATTGAAGCCGGACTGCGTTTCTATTTTCAACACTAATCCAATATCTTCTCTCGCCTTCAGCTCTTTCAAGCGATCAAATAGTTCGGTAACATCTTCCGGACGATTGACAAAAGAGAAATTGATCACGTCGGCATGCTTCACCACGAAAGTCAGATCTTCCTTATCCTTAGCCGTCAGTCCGCTAATGGTTAAGGCGCTATCGGGAAGATTAATGCCTTTTTCTGCTCGCAATTTCGCACCTCCCTCAACCGTATGAACAACATCGATCAACAGGTGGTCCGCTTGGATTTCCGCAATTCGGCCTTCAATCTTTCCATCATCAAAGAGGATTCGTTCATCGACTTTGACTTCCTGGAATATTTCTGGGGCTCGACAAGAGATATGGGCTATTTCCAACAATTCTCCCGCTTCATTTCGCAATGCATTTTGGCCTGGGATCGGTTCTTTGTCCAGGCGCAAGCGATCTCCTACACGCAGTAACAAAGGAACTTCCAAACTGGGTAAATTGCCAATTGGAATACCTTTAGGTTCATGCTCTTTACTAGTATATAAATGGACATTGGTCGCTATGAAGGTAGTGCGACCACAAGTGGCTAGGTAACCATCATCCTGTTTTTCTTTGATCTTAAATTTACGCTTCTTGGCTCTCGTATCTTTCAAATACAAATTAGGATGCTCGCCAATTGCTGGCAAGTGCTCGGCTGCTATCGGGACGTGAACCAAGCCCGGCTTGGGCTCCGGTCCCAGCCAACATTGAATCGGCTCGATGATATTGCCCCAGATATCTTTGGGCGGCCGGATCTTCAAGACCTGTGGCCCAGGCTCTAAAGCTCCCGTCCGAATCTTTGGACCAGCCAGATCCATGGCCACTTTACAATCTTTACCTAATGCTTCAGCGGCCTTTCTAACATTTTGAATGATCTTGGCCCAGGTTTCTGGATTATCATGTGCACAGTTTACTCTTGCACAGTTCATTCCCGCCGCCAACATGTCATATACCATTTGGTAATTGTCAGCTGCTTCACTGGGCATCGTCACCATGATACGCGTTCTCCGCCCTGTCGTTTTATATCCTAGTAATTTAGCTGCATTTTTCTTCAACAAACCATCTCCCTTTTTGAAAGACAATTCTCCCACCGCCTTTTTCACATGCGTACCTGTCAACATGGACTTCAGTAGTGCACGATTGGTCTTTAGGCTAGCCATCACATGCGACTGCGCCTTTGCCAAACGAGAAAGCCCCATGTTTCCCAAACGCTTTTGTAGTTTGGTGAGGTCATGCCGACGGAACACTTGATAGTGAATCAGATTCTTGGCACTGGTAACGTAATTGGGATGAATGTTCTCCAGTAAATCGGCTGCTGCGATCTCGGCCGCCCTGGCCTCCTTAATGATCCCATCGATCTCCCGGATCATTTCCTTTAGCTTTAACTCACGCTTACTGGTTTTCTTTTGTTGGGCAGTCTGATTCATTGGTAGATAGCTTTAATTATTGGGTGTTTGAGAAAGAACTTCACGGGCAAATTGAACGCTTTGATCAAACCAGATTTCTAGTGCCTCATGGGTACCCCGAATCTGATCCACTACCGCCACGGAATTTTCCAAATAGGCGATTTTTTTCTCTTCCGTCCAATCCAAAGGATAAGTGAAAATATCTCGAATATTGCTGGCTTTATCTGCAATACGGATTTTACGGGCTGCGATGGAAAGCTGTGGTGCACGTGCAATCTGTAGGGCTTTTCGATCCTCATAAGGAATTGTCATGTCATCAGTTAATTCCGTCACTATATCGGCTACAGTTGCGCCAAAATGCTCCTTCAAGTCTTTATTCGTGATCTCCGAATCTTCTATGACATCATGAAGAATGGATGCCAAAATGATATCTGAATTCTCTTCTTTGCCAATCTCAATAATGGCGGTACTTACTTTGATCAAATGATTGATATATGGGAGGGGATCATATCCGCCACGCCGCTGATATTTGTGCTGCTCCGCAGCAAAAGCGAGGGCTTCAAAATAGGGAATTAGGATATCAGGTAGTGGCATAGATTGATAACGTTCCTATTTTCAATACACCTGAGGAGGCGGATGGTTTACCGAATGACTACAATCCGAATTTTTCTTCCTTGAAAATTAATTGTTTCTCCTGCTTTCTTATGCCATAAGGCCTTAGCCAAGGGAGAATCCAGGGAAATCACAAAACACTTTTGTGTTCCCATCTGCAGTTTCCCAATGGCAGTGGCGAAGTAAAACAAGCCTTCATTGGTCTCTACTAAGCTACCATTTTCGGCCTGCTCCTTGCTCTGCTCCGGTTTCAATTGCTTGAGTTGGGAAAGCTGATTCAGGTTGGTAGCCAAACGAGCACTGAGCTTGTCTTTTTCTTGTTGCATCATGGCTCGCCCTGTCTCATATTTATCTCCGGCACTGCTCTTCGTCTCCTGATTGGCTGCTGACTGGATTTCGGCAATCGCACGCTCCAATTGCTCTATATTAGCTTCTAGTTTTTTGAGGCAGCCTTGGTGTATTTCTTGCTTCATAAATAGATCATAATGATAAATGCAGTACAACATTGATAAGTGAAAAAATCTACCGCCAAAAAACTAGAAGGCCTCAGCCAGATCTAGCTAGACTACACTGCCCACAAGCTCCCAATTCTCGTCGATATCGAGACCTCCTACACGGACTCATCATCTCTGGACGCCCCTAAAAATGCTAGCCTACAACAGCCCTCTTATTGCTTTACTATTTTTTGAGCATCAATCAGATTATTACGCTCATCCAAGATCTTTATGATATAAAGACCTATCGGTAGTGAGGAAATATCAATCGTTTGGGTAGTTCCGATTAGTTTCCTTCTTTGCTGTAACCGCCCTACCGAATCAAATAATTCTATTTTGTACTGGCCTAAATTCCCTTCAAGCCTTAGCTCATGTGTTGCTGGATTGGGAAACAATTTCACCCAATGCGAATTGGCCTCCGAAACTGCCGTTACATTAGGATTAAAGAAGCCGAAATCAATGGTGTTATTTCCACTGGCATCGTAATTAAAGTAACAATTGAAAGGATCGCCATCATTCAAAGGTTCGCCATCAGCTGTTAAGGTAACGATGCCTGACATAATATCTGTAAAAGGCGCACCTGCACCATTATTGTCAAAATCTACATCATTATTCGCATCGGCTACAAAGCCAGTGGTGGATTGAAATCCCTCCAAAGGTTCGCTAGGGCCCCAATTATCCACTTGCCAAACAAACACAAGGTATTTACCCGGTGTCAACCCGCTAAATCTATAGTAACCTTCCTCATCCGTTATTTGAACACCTCCAAACCCTTGGGGATCAGGAATATCATCACCATCTGAATCACTCCAAATTACCAAGGACACTCCAGGAATACCTGGCTCCTCTGGATCGTTAATTCCATTCTGGTTATAGTCGTTCCAGACTCTATTCCCGATCGATACAATACCCGGTGATACTTGCTGCTCGCAATCTGCATAACAGTAGGCCATGTCATTTATGGCCCGTATCATTTCATGGCCAATCGACTTGCCAATATTTAAGAAAGTAAGTGCATTGTTGTTAAAGTGATGGATTGCATCCGCAGGTGATTCAGAGGAGTTCTGGTAAAATGGCTTGGTATCTACAAAGCCTACTCGCCCCCCATACACTTCGTCATTACACCCGACATTCTCCTGAGCGACAGACACGATACTTTGCATGCTTTGAACCCATAAATCACCACTTGTAGTAAATCCTCCTTGACCAGAATTCGCAACGATGATGGGTAGATTGGGAGCTCCTAAATCATTCCTAATATCAGTTACCAGATGACCTAGATTGCTTTCGTATTCATTCAAAAAGTCATCCGTTTCACCGTCATTCCATCCTTGGAACCAAGCGAACCCAGAAAGTTCAAAGTCAGTCAGACCAATTTCTGGGAATTCAGTTCCTAAGTTCTCAGTAACATTCTTTACGGTTTGAATCATGGTTGCATAAAACTCACCTGTATTACCACCCGCAGAAGGTGGGCGAAAATCACCAGCCAGACTCTTTCCTCCCCAAGCTGTTTTAATAATCAATACAGGATCATCGTCGTAATAGGCATCCAACTGGTGAGCAAACATCAGCTCTGGACCAATCAAATCAGAGTGGGCACCTTGACCAACCGTTACCTTAGTTTTAATCGTTTCTTCCTCTTTAGCAAAATGTAAGTAGGCTCCATCCAGTGTATTCCAATTGCCTTCTTCCCCAATTACTGACCAAAGGCCTTCATCATCCTTTTGAATGACATCAATTAGGCTACCTGTGCCATTTTCAGCATCAATGGCACCGTAACCCTGCATATTAGACTGTCCAGCCAACACAAATACCCTGACTTTTTTAGCGGATTTTTCTTGCCGGGTCACGATGGGAACATAACCGA
>CAJXPD010000433.1 GCA_913057785.1 uncultured Lewinella sp.
AAAATTTGCTTCCAACTATCTCCTAAAGCAATTCTTAAACACGTTCCTAATTTTTTCTATGAATTTATAAATCCGAAGTTTATCGCCCCTTCAGAACTGGCATGTCCTTCCTAATCCTTCTATGTTTGGAGCGTTCATGCAAAGGATCAGGGAAGTTAAGCCCTCATCCGACTGTTATTTCAAATTGCTTAAATCTAGACCATGAAAAAGTTGTTAGTCATTGCCTTGGTCCTCTTGGCGGGACAAGGAATCCAGGCTCAGTCTGAACTGGAGCTTATTCGAGCTACTTTATTGGATTATATTGAAGGAACTGCCAATGGGGAGGCGGATCGTATTCGAAAGGCTTTTCATCAAGACCTGAATTTGTATGCGGTAGAAGGAGATAGCCTGCGTGCTCGGTCAGGTCAACAATATATTTCCTACTTCGAAGATGGAAAGAAAAGAAACCGTATTGGCAATATTGTATCCATCGATCATGAAAACAATGCGGCTATGGCAAAAATCAGAGTTGATATGCCCGGCTCTAAACGCTTGTATACCGATTACTTGTTGCTGCTCAAGATAGCTGGGGAATGGAAGATCATTCATAAATCATATACTTATGTTCCCTACCCTAAGTAAGCTTATAAGTCCCCTTCTTTTGTCTCTCTTGATGGGCTCTCAAATGGCGGGCCAGGGGAATGCAGGGAGTCAAATATTTTTGGGATTGGATACCGAGGTGGAATCCTTATTGGAGGACTTTCATGCTGCCGGACTAGCGATAGGTGTGGTAGAAAAAGGAAGCTTGACTTATGCGAATGCCTTTGGGTATAGAGATGTGGAGCAAGAGTTGCCAGTTGACATCAACACCCTTTTTGGTATTGGTTCCGTCACCAAGGCTTTTACAGCTGCAACCTTGGGTATTATGGAGGAAAGGGGAATGCTGTCCTTGTCAGATCGACCACAACGATACATACAGGAGCTGCGATTCAACAATCAGGAAATGGATGCTGCGATCAAAATTAGCCACTTGTTGAGTCACAGCTCCGGGGTCGGCTCGATGACTTCTGAGTCCTCCTGTATTTTATTTCTCTCCGAAGATCGGAACGAAGTGATCCCCCGGATAAAGCACTGGGCCCCTGCAGCACAGGTTGGAGAAGCTTTCATGTACAGCAACTTCATGTATACTCTAGCAGGGATGGTTGGGGAACGACTTAGTGGTAAACCCTGGGAGGAGAATGTTAGTGATTTATTGTTGCGGCCTTTAGAAATGGATGATACGCGTGTTGGGTACCAATCAGCCAGCATAGCAAAGAATTTTGCCCAAGGCTATTCAGTTTTGCAAGGTCAACCTCAGGGGGTGCTTCCCGAGACTATCATGACAAGATCTCCAGGCGGAGATATTTACAGTAGTATCACGGACATGACCAAATGGCTGAGCCTATGGTTAAACGGTGGTAAATTGGGGAAACAGCAGTTTCTACCAGGAAAATACCATAAGGAAGCCACCAGTGGCCAGCAGTCTATGGCATCGGCAGGCCTGGGAGAAGCAGCGTCCCCGAGCTACGGTTATGGCTGGATGATCAGTGATTTTCATGGATTGAAAAGGGTTGAGCATTCCGGAGCTATTTCAGGCTATTCCTCTAATGTGGTGCTTTTCCCGGAGAAACAAGTTGGTATAGTTGTTTTATCGAATCAATCCAATTCTAGTTTGCCAAACCTTGTGACTCGTCTCCTGATCGACCGGCTTTTGGAAATCGATAGAGACGCTTCGGACCAGCCTGTAACTCGCTACAGCCAGGTTCAAAACATAGACCCCGCAGATACGAAGACTACGCTCAATCAGCAGGAAAGACCCACACATGACTTGGAACAGTTCGGTGGCAGGTATTCGCATCCAGGGTTTGGTACCATAAAGATTAGCTGTGAGAACGAGACTTTGTTAGCTTCTTTTCCGTTTACAAGCTTTAGATTGATACATGATGCAGCTAACCGTTTTAGTAGCGCCTTTACCGAAGAAATTCCTCAAATAATGGGTCCGTGGCTGACTTTTAGCTTTCAAGTAGACCAAAGGGACACAGTAAAGGCTGTGGTAGTAAACCTGGGAGAAGATCCCGTTTCCTTCAGTCGTGAAAAGGAGTAATCTGATGAGAGGTTGGAGGATGATCATAGGATTATTCCTCCTCCTCCTCAAATGATAAGTCTACATTTCCTACGCGCTCCATATTGAGATCCACTGCATCAAAAAGTCGGCGGATAGTACTGCGGATTTTGTAGTCATCCATTTTTTCCAATTCCGCTTTGGTTAGCCAATAAGAAATATGCGTGACAGGAGAAAACTTGCTAATAATAGATTGAAGTCCGCCATCGTAATTGACCTGTACATCCTTGATGCCTAATCCCATTGACTTACCTAAGGGACCGCCAATGAAATCCCCGGGATAGTATAGGTTCGTCCATAGGGTGGGCGCGAAGGCAGCAGCGTGGTGTAGGAAATAGCGTTTAGCTCTGACGCTCCAATAGTAATATCGATCCTGCTCTTGGAGAGGTGGACAAGTCAATAACTCCCGTTCTTGCTTTCTTTCTTTGAAGTCTTCTTCATTTTCGGAAAGTAGAAAGGCACCATGGGCTAAGGGCGAACCAAGCGTGACAAGATCAGTGATCAGCCATGGGTTTTCGGCCGTCCTTAAGGCCTTCCAGCAATCCATTTGACGTTCTCTGAACAAGGTTCTGAGCTGATCGATGCTTTCCTTGCTCTGTTTACCTTGAATTGCCGCTTCCAATTGGTCAGCCGCCTCTTTGACTGCATCAAAGTACTTGGAATCCACTCCTTTGTCGGGGCCATAGGTTTGGTTATAATAGGTCCAGAGATAGGTGATAATGTCATAGGCGATCACACTACCTAGACTATGTCCCACTACTACTATTCGGTCATATTGTTTCTCTCCTTTTTCGTCCGGTTCGTGTAGCTTCTTTAATAGCGCGATACCCTCATGACGAATAGCCTGTCGCTCCCGGATATTGGAAGGGTTGGGGGTGAGGTAGCGGGCGGCGTCCCCGATGTAGCCAATCAAGGTGCGCTGGAGTCCGATAAGGATGGTGGTTCCTAGCAAACTGTAGGCCTTGCCACGTAGGCCTTCTCCGAAGGGATTTTCATCGGCATTAGAGAAGAAGATCAATACACCGGCAACGATGCCTAAGGTCAAAATCCAGGAGAAAAACCACACGAGCAGTAGTCGGTTGGGTACTTGCCAAGGCCATTTCAGTAGGAGTGTCTTAAACCAAGGAATGATATGGCCAATATTGGTGCCCTGCATATTGAAAGCCCAATAATATTCATAGAAGTCGGTCGTAGGCCGTCGATTTTCTCCGGCTAAAACCAGCCTTCGAAGCTCATAGGAGTCGGAAACTTGATCCGGTTTACTCCAATAATTCTTCTTGTACTCGGTAATTTCACCCTTCTTGATACGTTCAGAGGCTTCATACTTGACTAGAGTATCCACAAAACCACGGAGCGTAGACATTGGCTTTTGCTCCCCAATTCCGTGAATAATTACGACGGCCTGTCTCATGACACTACTATTTTAATGCTCTTGCATTAAATCTAAGCAATACTTTCAGTTCAAGTAATATAATGCCTGTTTTTGTACCAAGAAGGGATCCATTCTCAATGGTCTTACTTCTTTTTCCCATTAATACCTGTACCGCTGATAAAGATGGCAGAATCAAGACTGGCATCCTTCTGGTCAGCGATGGCCATGATTAGGTGGTAGGTTTCATTGGGCGTGACTTGTACTTTGGCCTGTAGCGGCACGGAAAAACCATCGTATTGCCAAGCCTTGAAGACTTTAGGATCTTTCTCTAAAGTGTTGGGGCGGTATAGGTGGGCATTCTTTTTGTGGTTAATATTAGCTACGCTAACTTCTTCTCCGTTAGGAAGCACGGCTAGGTTTTTGATGTCAACAATGTAAGGATCAATGGCCTTGAGAAATTCTCCTGCCTTTTTTCCGAATTTTTGACGAAATACACCTACATACCCCCGGCGATTGATGTATGGCTTTTCAGAGATATTCTTTAATTCTGTAAGGACGGCATCTGGTAAGTCTAGTTCAGTTGAAAGGCGACCAAATGCTTCTGGACTCAGCTTGATGTCTTTTGCATCGGCAATTCCCTTACCTGAGATAAAGAAGCCGAATACATCATGATAGGTTAGGTATTCCGGGAACTCCTCCGAAGCAAATACGTAATTGAATACCAGGGTGTCTGCATCGATTTGAATATCGAATTCCAAGATGCAGGGGTCGAATAGTTTTTTACTCTTTGGAAATAAGCTCAATATTTCGGGATCAGTTACGGCTTTCTTTGAGCCTACAAAGGACTTATTCCCTTTGTCGTTTGGACCCACCGCATTGGCCGCCAGGCCAGTTGTCAGCATGAGTCCTTCGAAGATGCCAATCACCCCTTCCTCTTCTTTGAAGTATAGGTAAGGTTTGGTGAGCTTGGTCGTGTCATTGATTTCCAAATTGGTAATCTTAACTCCCTCTCCTTGCAGGAACTGGGTGACGTCCTCTGTTGAGTTGGGGCTTTGCAGGCGAACTTCGTTTTCACGGTGTCTAGAATCGCCCGTTTAGTCGGGCTAAGAAAGGCAAGCGGATCGCCTTCGGAATAGGTTACCACGAAACCATGGAACAATTGCTTGGCTTCCTCGGCGGTTTCACATTTCGTTTGTCGATAAGCTTTCCAACTGATAAAGAACTTACGATTCCATAAATCTGGAATTAGTGCGGTCAGCTTGGTTAGTCGTGCACTGTGTAGAGATTCGAAAGTTTGCCCTTTTGGGAAGTCCGTGAAGTAGTAATCGATCGCTTCAACTTTTTTTCCTTGTAGTTTTTTCAACAACCCAGGATTGGATACGGAAGAAGTGCCATAGGCCATTTTCAGTATCAACTGATTCTTTTTTTCTGTTGGCGTAAAGCTTTCGATTTCTGACAATAGAACTTCATCAAATTGAATCACCTGTTGGGTAAAGGCCAGAGGACCAAGTAAAGTCAGTAAAAATCCGAATACCATCGGCTTTAAGGTAGATGTGGGGCGCATAAACATTTGATTTATGGTTATAGAATGCTGGGTGGGATCAATAAACCAAACTGTGCTCGAAAGGGACGAGGCAGTAGGGCTGAGTGGCAGCTCGATCCACCTAGGGAGCAAAACTGGCCACATTTTGTTAGCAGTTCTTCATCATGTCCAAAAGCTATCTATAACTTTTGGCGGGATGGTCGGGACCTTTTTTGTGTTGGAATAGAGCGCAAACTGATTGCAACTTACATATTAATACTATTCTTCATAAAAACGTTCCCGAATATAACCATAAACTTTTGATAAAGGTAGTGCCGTACTTGCTGGACCTGTACGGATATAGAAGTATCCTTGCTGCCCATCTTGCAGATATGCGGGCTTGGGAGCGGGTTGGCAATCGATTCGCAAAAGATGCTTTTCGTTAATTTGTTCGATTGAAAAGTGTAAGTAGCTCGTGAAGGTGGGGCCGATTTTATCCTTGATTAATTTGGTGAGATGGAGCAGTAGTTTGTCGTGATTAGGAAATTGATCATTCTTCAAGTCAAGGATTTCGCCATCATCGGCAACCCCTATAAGGAGAATTCCGCCATGGGTGTTCATAAAGGCGGCGATGGTCTTCAACGAGGCATGCTCTAGCTTGGGATCTTTTTTATTAGCGAATAAGTTCCAGCGTAGGGTAGACTTGAATTCAACCTGGTCGTTTTCACCATTGCGGATGATCTCCTCTGTAGAAACCTGCTCTTTAGATCGCAAGTAGGTAGTAAGTCGCTTGGCTAGCGTTCGTAAAATGACTAATGCGACCTCTGCTGGTACGAATTCTTGATTGAAGAGCTTCTCTCCACTGATGCAAATAACAATTGAGTCTTCGACAGCTCGTACGGAGCCCGAACGGAAATCCTGGTTGATAATACCAATTTCTCCAAAGAGTTCACCTGCTTCCATTTCTTTGAAGGTATTATCAGGTAGATGCAAACTAAATCGTCCGTGCTCGATAAAGAAGAGATAGTTAGGTTGCATATTGGTGTCGAAAACCAATTCACCTTCGGCATAGTTTCTTCTCTCCGTGAGCGACAGTAATAGCTGAATGTGATCTACATCTAATGCAGAAAAGATCTCATGTTGTAGCAAAATGGACGAGGCAGGTAGTTGTTGCATGGCTGGTAACGGTCAATTCTTTGTACGATACTATTTTAGTAAAACTCTCTTTCTTAGCTCATGGTTTAAACCCGCTCAATAATTGTGGCATATCCCTGGCCCACCCCGACGCACATCGCTACCAAGGCGAACTGTTTGTCTTGTTCATGCAATTCTAGGGCAGCCGTATGAAGGATGCGAGTTCCTGAAACGCCAAGTGGGTGACCGATAGCGATCGCCCCACCATTAGGATTGATTCTCGGGTCATCATCTTGCAAGCCTAAAGTACGGGTGCAGGCTAGGACTTGTGCAGAGAAGGCTTCATTAAGTTCCAAGATATCCATGTCTTCTAGCTGCAGATTTGCCTTTTTCAAGGCTTTCAGGGAAGCCCCTACCGGGCCGATGCCCATGATTCTGGGTTCCACGCCTACCACACCTGAGCTAACAATTCTTGCCAAGGGCTTTAAGTTGTAGTTTTCTACTGCAGCAGAGGAAGCAATGATAGTTGCAGCAGCTCCATCATTCAGACCAGAGGCATTTCCTGCCGTTACCGTTCCACCTTCAGCCTTGAAGGCCGTGCGGAGTTTTGCCAATACTTCTAAACTTGTATTGGGTTTTATAAATTCATCATGATCAAATACGACCGGATCAGCCTTTCGTTGCGGGATTTCTACAGCTACGATCTCTTTGGCTAGTCTGCCGCTTTGCTGCG
>CAJXPD010000434.1 GCA_913057785.1 uncultured Lewinella sp.
GTTTTTAATTACACTTCAAAGATAGGGGGAGAAGCACCCCATTTTGGGCATCTTTCTATTTTTGGGCATTATGTCCCATTTATTGGTCGTATTCGTCGTTTTTTGGAAAATTCTAATGGTGGGAATTTCATCAAAAAAAGTCCCATTTTAGGACTTTTGAGGATTCGGAGAAGCTAGTGAATTCGTATCAGAAGTACTGACATCGCTTTAACAGCAAGACATTCAGTCGGTTAAAGCCACAATCTGGAAAACTTTTAAGCTTGAAGAAAAGTTCAAATACTACTTGGGACTCGAAAAAGGAAAGCTAATGGATTAGTTTTGAGCTACTTCAAATGTCGCTTTATGATCAAAATCTCTAAAATCTACGGGACTTACACCAGAAACCCCTTGTTCCGCCATATATACTCCGTAAATCGTGTCCACCGCAGCCATGGTTAGCTTATTGTGGGTAACAATGATAAACTGAGAATCCTTCGAGAACTTCTTGATGATCTTATTGAATTTATTAATGTTAGCGTCATCCAGCGGGGCATCAACCTCATCGAAAATACAGAATGGAGCAGGTTTTAGCAGGTACAAGGCAAACAGCAGGGCTGTGGCCGTCAAGGTTTTCTCACCACCAGACAATTGACTGATGGTCTGAGGGCGTTTTCCTTTAGGTTTGGCAACGATTTCGATCTTTGATTCTAATGGTGTCTCAGGCTCCAGGAGAATTAGATCACAATTATCATCACTTGTAAATAAGCTTCTAAATACATCAATGAAATAAATCCGCGCCTTATTAAAAGCTTCCAAGAATTGAGAGGTAGCTGTCTCTTCAATTTCTTTGATAGTCTCAACCAGAGATTCTTTAGCTTGGACGATATCATCACGCTGCTGGGAAATCGTATCGTGGCGCTCCTTCATCTCATCGTAAGCCTCCACCGCCATCGGGTTGATTTCGCCATAATTATCTAGGCGGGATTTAAAGCGATCAACCTTTACCTGCAACTCCTCTAGCGTTTCCTTAATCTCCTCCATTTCTTGATTAATCACCTGATTGACATCGATACCGAATTCAATCCTGAGTCGCTGAGCCACCGAGCTAACCTCAAACTTGACCCCACTTTCTTTCTCCTTCATCTGGTTAATGAGGATTTGCGCATCTTGACGAACCCGAGCTGTTTTTCGAATACCATCTTCTAATTCATTGATCCCGCCACGAGCCTGGAAGTACAGCTGCTCGGCCTCAGAAAGGGAGGATTCTCTTTCTTTTCGTTGCTTGTAAGCTGCTTGCAGGTCTTCTTGTAACGTATCAATTCGTTGGATGATGTCTTGCACCTCGGCTTGGCCTTCCGTAATCGAAGCTTGATTGGTGATCAAGGTTCTGCGCGTTTCCTTGAGTTGATTTTCTCTGAAGACTAGTTCGCGTTGCAGCGCTCCAACTTTATTCTGCTGGCGAATGAAGTTAATATTTCGCTCATTGAAATGCGTGGAAGCTTGGCTTAGTTGCTCCGCTACATCTCTGAAAGAACCGTCCATATTGGAGATCTGTTCCTTAATGCTGGAGACAAGGTCCATTTTTTCAGCCAGGTCTTCCTCTATCTTCTTGATTTGAGTGATCAGCTTTTCATTACTCGCCTCCAGCTGCGTCCTCTTATCGTTGACTCCTTGTATAAAGGATTCAAAGTTCTCTCTTCTGGTTGTGAATCCAACTTTTTCTTGCAGTAGCTGGTTCAAACGATTCCGTTCAATTTGAATATCGGTATCGGAGCGTTTGTTCTTGAGCTCTTCTATCTTATTCTTCAAATTGAAGAAGGCGGTACTTAACCTATTTTCCTCGCGCTCTGCCTTCTTAATGGTTGATTCCAACAACTCAAGATTCTTCTTCCGACCAATCTTCTTTCCCTCAAATAAGCCGATAGACCCTCCAGAGACACTGAACTTTCGCTTAATAAAGCGACCACTTTTGGAGAGTAAAGTAATATTGTTACTAACCGGCTGCGCGGCTAAATCTTCGTTTTCAGTGACTAGGACATTCTCCAACAGATAGCTACATAGATTGTAATAGGTTGGATCAGTCTGGATCAGATCAATAGCCTGCAGCGTTTCTGGAAATAAAGACATTGGGGCACTATACTCCTTAAAGGCATCTAGCAAGAAGAAATTGGCCTTACCTTTCTGACTTCTACTAAGTAAACGGATCGCCTTGGTAGCTTCCTCCAGATTTTCAACCACGTAGTAGTTCAAATAGGGATCCAAATAATTCTCGATCGCCACTCGGTATTCCTCTGACACGTAGATCAAGTCGGACAACAAAGGAGCATCCTTCTTCCACTCCTTATTATTACTCAAGAACCGAATAGACTCAGGAAAACCTTCCAGGTTCTCAACCATGCTCTGCGTCAACTTAAATTCATTGCGCTTAGCATCCAGTTCTCTGTTTACTTTCTTGAGTTTATTGTTTAAGTCCTCCAGTTGCTTTTCATGCTGTTCTACCGCTGTCTTTCTATCTTCCTCAGCCTGTGTTAGGCTATCCAGCCGCTTGGTATATTCCTGCTCCCGAATCTCAATCTCCGCAATCTTGGTGTGAATCGTCTTAATTTCCTCCTCTCTCATTTCAATCTCCAGATTGCTTCTCTCGAGTTCCTGCAAGTGGTTATCAATCTGATTTTTGTTGATCGCGCGTTGTTTCTCTAACTCGAAGGCTTCTTTCTCCAAGTCTTGCTGCCGAGTTACGATCTCTTCCAAATCGGCCTTGATTGATCCATGGCTATCTTTGATCTTTTGCAATTGATCTTCGGCCTCGTCCAACTCTTTTTCAAGATTGACTTCAATCCGCTTTTCCTGGTTTAATTCTCCTCGGTAGTGCTCCACATCCTCTTCCAACTGCTCAATTCGCGCCTTAGCTGACTGGATTCCAACATTTAACTTTTCCTGACTTTGAATGATAAACTCCTGCTTCTGTTCCAGCATTCGCTTGTCATTCTCTTTGCCTCGGATTCCACCAATCAGGGCGTTCAGATCACGTTGTCTTTCCGACAGCGTTTTCTCTTTATCAAGGTTAGCTTTCTTCTCCGACTCTAACTTGGCTTCCAACTGGCTCAGCTGCACATCATATTGCCTATACTTATCTTGCTCCTCTTGCAACTTCTGTCGAATCTCCCGCTGTCGAGTCTTTAGATCATTGATCTTAAACTTGGCTAACAGGATGCTGGACTCCTTATATTTATCCTTTAATTCAAAATAACGCTTGGCACGCCGTGCCTGCTTTTCCAAGGATACCAGATTATTATTAATCTCGTATAGCAAATCCTCCACCCTGTCCAAGTCTTCAGAGGTACTCTTAAGCTTATTCAGGGTCTCTTGCTTGCGTTTTTTGTACTTGGAAATTCCGGCGGCTTGCTCAAACATCCTCCGGCGCGAATTGGCCTTGTCTGCTAGTATATCATCTACCATTCCGAGGGCAATGATTGCATAAGAGTTGGAGCCAATACCGGTGTCTAAGAATAATGAAGTAATATCCTTCAATCTGCAGGTTACACCATTCAATCGGTATTCACTCTCACCCGTTCGGTATAACATACGGGTGATCGTAACGGAGTTATATTCGGTAGGTAGAAGATTCTTGGTATTCTCAAAGGTCAATGAGACTTGCGCCAAGCCGCTAGATTTACGCTTTTTGGTTCCATTGAAAATTACGCTAGTCATGGTATCCAGACGTAATTCCTTACTTTTCTGTTCTCCCAACACCCAACGTATCGCATCTACAATGTTAGATTTACCCGAACCATTGGGTCCTACGATACCAATCACATCCTCGTTAAAGTTCACCACTGTTTCGTTGGCAAAACTCTTGAACCCTTTAATTTCAAGCGTTTTCAATCTCATAGCCCACAAAAATAGTAAAATGAAGTAATGTGACTTCCTCCTGGTCTAGAATTTTATCCACATTTTTTGGACATAAATTTTGGACTTATCCACATCCGGAACGATGAGATGGCAGGTCTCAAATTGGACACATGACTAAAGTCAAAACACAGTTCAAGACGGAGAACGGATAATCAGGATTAATAGGGAGCAGTTATAGTGGACTGCGCCTCAACCTTTTGTTGCTGCTTTAAAAAGTTGCGAACATCCTCAGCCGTTTGCACTGGAATTTCCTCCATAGGAAGGTGCCCCACTTCTGGGTAGATGATTAAGGTATCATTCGGTAAGCGATCTTGGAATGCCGTGGCATTAGCAACGGGAATCCAAGCATCAGTTTCTCCCCAAAGGATGAGGGTTGGCTGTTCTATTTCTTTTAAGCGATCGGGAGGAGTTATAGCATCTTCTTGATTAATACGGTCCACGTAAGCTTGACGATTTCCTGGTCTACGAAAAAGCTCAAAATAACGCTGTAAAAGCATTGGCGTAACCTTTTCTGGATCACCATATACTTCATACAGAGATTTCTTGAATAGTGCTTTCGGCGTAACCTTCTGCATAATGGCGGCAACGATTGGCTTCCTGGCCAAACGAAAAGCTAAGGGAGACTCTCCTTCTTGTTGGCGAGGAATTCCGGCTGCATCCAAAAGGACCAATTGCTGAACCTTCTGAGGATAGTCTAAGGCAAAACGCCAGGCGATAAGCCCTCCCAAAGAGTTGCCACCTAATGCAAAACTATCAAGTTCAATGGCACTTGTAAAAGCGTCCAAAAATTCAGTGTAATGTCGAATTTGATAATCTCTGTTGGGAAAAGGCCCTGTCAAGCCAAAAGCTGGTAGGTCCAAACTTACGATCGTGAAATCATTCTGTAACTCTGCCGTCCAGATTTCCCAGGTGTGTAAGCTTGCTCCGGTTCCATGTAACAAAACCAAGGCTGGCCCCTGTCCAGTTATGCGGTAGTGCACGTCCATCCCTTCAACCTGAATAAAACGAGAATCTGGATAAGTATACTTCTCCTTCAATCGATCTATAGATATATCAGGATGGTAGTTGAATAGGATGGCTCCTCCTAGGAGAAGCAGGATTAAGAGCGCGATGTACTTAATGGCTTTTATCATTTCAGTCTAACTTAAGAGTATGACATTAGGTTCTCTCCTCCCGTTCCAGCTTAGTCTGTTGTATTTGTCTTTGGGCTGTGGCAATCGTACCTAACGACCGGCAATCATGGACATCCAACAAGTGCTCAATTTCACAACTCGTCAACCATAACGATTACTGCAATTTACACGAGTGATTTTTTCACACACCTTAGCCCATGGTACCTCTGATCACACCGCCATCAACACTAATGGTTTGTCCTGTCAAGTATCGGGCCTGTGGTGAGAGCAACCAAGCACCAAGCGCGCCAAAGTCGGCCGGATCTCCCATAAATCCTACATTAATTTCGGATTCAAATCCACTTCTCACCTCTGCCTCGCTCATTCCTTTCAAGCTCGCATTCTTCTTTAGTAAGGAGGCGATTCTCGGCGTATCATGATAGCCAGGAGCAAGAATGTTCAGGGTGATCCCATGTTTCCCTATTTCACTAGACAGCGTCTTTACGTATCCAACTACAGCCAGTCGCATACTATTACTAAGTACTAGATTTTCAACCGGTTGTTTTACAGACATACTTTCGATAAACAGTATACGGCCATAAGCACGAGACATCATACCTGGCAAGGTCTGGTTGACAAGATCAATTTTCCATCTAAATACGCCCGCGTAAGCATTGTCCCAATCCTGTAAGCTGGTGTCCTTAGCCGGCATGGCCGGTGGGCCCCCAGCATTCACTACTATACCTGACAATGCTCTATCTCCCACTGCAGCAACAAGTTTCGAAACCGATCCTTCTTGACTTAAATCCAGCGCAAGCGTTTCAATTTGCCCTGGATAATCGGCAGCTAAGGCAGTTAGCTTATCGGCTGACCTCGCCACGGCGATTATCTGGGCTCCTTCTGCAAGTAAAGCTTCCGCCACGCCCCTTCCGAGGCCACTAGTAGCTCCACCAACAATAAATAGATGATTTTTTATTCCTAAATCCATATTATCTTCTTGGTATTAGAGTAGTCGGGTAAACCACCACACTTTCATTCCCATCTTTACCAACCGCCGCCACCCCAAACAAGTAATTGTCAATTATTATATTCTTCAAGGTCGTTTGCAGCTGATCCTTGGGGACGTACTTTGAGTACTGCCACTGTGGGGCCGTAGTTTCTCTCCAATAAACCTTATATGCTTGCAAATTTGCATCTTCTACTGCATCCCACTTCAATCTGGTGGATGCTCGTACTGCCCCGCCAATCATGACACCGCTTGGAGCAGGTGGTGCCCAGGCTAGGCCAGCCATCACGATCGCATTTACAGCTGTCAGTTTAGCGGCATAAGGGAAATTAACCCCTTCGATTACATCTCCATATTCAATCCCATCCTCAACGCGGATGTCTTGATGTTGTCGGTTGTAATTCTCATGTTTTTCCATGATCCTAACGCCAGGAAAGCCCTCATCATTGAAGGGACGATGATGACCTCCACGACCAAATCGATCCAAGCGATAGATCATGGTGGCGGTAAGATTGGTCATGTATTTGCTGGTCATGCGTTCGACGTAGCGAGCCAATTGGCGAGAGGGACCATCTACTTCCCCACCATAGAATCGTTGCCAAATCCGTTGGCGATCATCCAGCTTTACGGGCGTGGGCTCAGAAAAGACGCGGAAGGAGGTATTGTCAATGACTCCATCTATCCCGTGAATATTTCCGATCATGTCATTATTAAGAATACCAATGATATCCCACTCTTGCTCCTTAGCCATTTGTGCCATGTGCTTTCCGCCGAACAAACCTTGCTCCTCACCAGACAATCCAACATATACCACACTTGATGGGAACTTGTACTGCGTAAGTACTCGG
>CAJXPD010000435.1 GCA_913057785.1 uncultured Lewinella sp.
CCTCCACTGGGTAGGTAACCACTTCACTAGTCAGTACCCAACTTTCTGAACAGTTATCCTCCACCTCTGGATAGGGCACCCAAAGGCTTCCGGTACAGTCAAACGGACCGACATTGTACAAAAGGGTATCACCATTTGCGCCATTGGTGGGACAATACACGGTAGGCGGTGTGACATCACCAATTTTGATGGTTTGGAAAAACTCATAAGGTTCTCCCCCTTCGCACCAATCTACTAATTTCCAAGTTCTAATGAACTGCTGGGCATTTTCGCATATATCAATAAGAGGGCTATCCTCATAAAAAGCTACCAAATTGCATAGTTCAGGCGAGATATCATAAGTACCAAATGCCGTACTCACTTGAGGCCAGCCGGTAAAATCGGGATGCGGATTCCCTTCCTGATCGGTTGGGTATTCCATATCACAAGCAATATAGCCTACTAAATCCGGAGCTATCACTTGGTCAATCCCTGGAGAGCTTATTTCCACCAATTGCTCGCAACTGCTACTATTACCGCTAGGATCAGTAGCTGTAAAGGTGCGTCGAATTGTACCTGGTTGGCATTGCTCACCTGACTCCAACTGATCTGTGATACATATCTCTACGGGCTGGCAAATCTCAGCAACACTGCCATGCCATAGCTCGTCACTAGCATGTGGGTAACCAAAACCAGAAAGCCAGTCCAATAGCGTTGTCAAGGCCGCAGCCTCCTCTTCTCCTTCGGGGAATACAACCTCACCACTGGCATCAAGAAGGTAACAATTGGGTGTACCCGTCGGCAATTGGCTAATCAGCAGTTGATCTTCATCTGTGCAAATTAGCTGTTGTACCGAAATTTCCGGGCAGGTCAATATAGGCGCCTGAGCATCGATGACATCCACCACTCCACCACAAGAGAAGAAGGGTGTTGGATTCGTTACGGCCTGGAAATTCCAATTACGTAAATGTAGAGCACAAGGTTCAAGCGTTGAAAGTCCTGTTCGTACCTCCACTACCAGCAATGAGCCAGCAATTAAGTCACTTGATAAACTCCCATTCTCAGGGTTATTACTCGTGTGCAAAACATCAATCGTACCATTGGGATGAGCCTGATACATCATGAAAAAGGGCAAGTGATCTGTCCCTTCATATGACCAGTCACAACTTAGCGTTCCGTTGTGTGGAACTTGCACAATGGCTACTGCATAACCCGCCTCTTCAGCTGGCTGCATCAATATATCCAATTGCTCCTCTGTCCAGGTCAATTCGGCATTGGCACTCTTAGCTTGATGCCATTGTGCCTCTGCAAACTTCCTGCTGAATCCTTCTACTGGAAGTAGATCGGATCGTACAATCTTATAGTTGAATACCCCTGCCCCATCCACGATGGGACCATTACTTGGGTCCGGATCTGATATTTCTATGGTAAAATCTTCGTTGGTCAAACAGCCAAATTCTCCTTCCAGTACCATATCAGCGGTAATCAAAGCTTGGCAATTATCTTGAACCGGAAGTTGCAAGGTATCATTGCAAGCCAACTGGATCGGAGGGTAACTTTCCGCCGAGAAGGATACTCCGAAAGTTTCTTCCAAGGTATTGTTCTCACCAATGGTGGCAGAAAGCACAACGGTGTACTCCCCTGCCGGGGCCAACAAAGCATAGGTTGTTACACCAGCTTGATGGTAGACGGGATAAACCGTAGCATCCGCAGCTGGCTGTATTGCTATGGATAAATTGGGCAACTCCTCGCATTCTCCTTGCAATCCCGCTTGGAAATAGAGTAGACCAACATTTGCTTGGCAGGAAGGAATAGTTTGAGAAAAATCGTGGGAAGGATGTATGATGGAAGCTTCACAGGTGGACATACTGGTTATGTCCCAGCTTTCATTCGCTAAAATTGGGTGGTTGCTAATTCCGATTAAGATTATAAGTAGCCTAGTTGCATTCGCCGTCAGTCCTCGCTTCATGACTTAAACCGATTGTGTTTAAATGAGAAGGCACCGATGTCCCTTCCCAGTGTATGTTTTACATAGGAATTCTGTATGGACTCACAATTGCGAGAAACGTTAGCAAGGGAAATCACTTGTGCCTAATTTGGGCAATATGATCTTACGCTTTTGAGCTAAGTCTCAGTTATTTCGTTCTATATATCTGGGCCTATCAAAGCTAAATGGGGAGTGCCAGTTTCTGGGCTAAAAACGTGTAATGTAGGAATGTAGATATTAAAAATAGTGTGCCAATATAGGAGGGGATGGCATACTTTTCCAAATACAACGGAAAAATAGTAATTTTTTATATAAAACTAAAAAGCAATGTGAAATTAAACGGGGAGTTTAGTGATTTTGTCTATGTGTTTGCTAATTGTCAACTGAGGTTTAGACAATCCGGTACTTCAGGTAAGAAAGTTGACTTCCCCGTCCAGTGGCAGCATTCAGCTAATATAATGTTAAAAGCTTCGTTCTGAGACCTGTTCGAGTCCATAACACTCCTGTTATATCCAGATGGAATGATCATTCAATATTTTGATACTTATTTTAAATCAGGAAGGTTTCAAGTCAATCTACTTTTTTCTTCTTTTCGTTAAGGATCTTTTAAAATTGTTAATGGTCCTAACCGAGACAGTATTATGTGGTCTAGGTTAGCTATTTTTGAAGAAAAATCTCCATGATTCGACTGTTCCAGAGATCGCAACTACCTTCTACATCTACCTCTCGGAAAATATGGCACCCATTGACCAAATCCGCTGCGCTACTTTTAGGCCTAACGGTTTGTTTTGGATTCACAAGCCTAGATAAGGAAGAGATGGGGCGACTGATCATTAAGATCAACAATGTCTCTAAAGACAAAGGAATCATCTGGATTGGATTATACGATTCCGCAGACACCTACCTGATCAAAGAAAAATCGATCCTCAAAAAGATTGATGTCTCAAAAAAAGGATACCATGAAATGGTAATTGACAGCCTCCCCTATGGGACCTATGCCATGGCCTTGTTCCATGATGTCAATGCCAACGGCGAAATGGATCGCAACCTGTTGGGCATCCCTTCAGAACCTTACGCTTTTTCAAAGAAGCCAAAATCTAAATGGCGCTTACCAAAGTTTGATGAAGTCAAATTTGACTTTTCACAGGACGTACAAGAGATAGATACCAAGCTAAAAAAGTGGTGGGATTAAGTTGATATGCTAGCCAATTTCTAAGTTTATTTGTAGCCCCTTATCTGATGGCTTAAGCAAGTGACTTGATCATTGGCAGAGGCTTTTGTATTTTTGGCACAACGAAGGACTTGCAAATGAAGGTTTTAATAGTCGAAGACGAGATGCCTGCTGCTAAGCAGCTAACAAAATTGGTCAAGGCTTTCCGCCCGCAAACCCAGGTGGTCGATATTCTGGATAGTGTGGAGGCAGCTGTTGATTGGTTCTCCAATCATCCAATGCCAGAGCTTATTTTCATGGATATCCAGTTGGCAGATGGATTGAGCTTTGATATTTTCAATTCCGTCAAGATCAACTCTCCGGTCATTTTTACCACGGCTTTTGATCAATATACCTTAAAAGCTTTCAAAGTAAATAGTGTAGACTATCTATTGAAACCGATCGAACCTGAAGAACTTCAATCTGCCATACTGAAATTTGAAAAGCATTTCATAGCCCCACCCTCCTTTAATAGTCCCATGTTGCAGCAACTTTTGCAATCCTTTCAGCAACCTGTATTTAAGACTCGGTTTTTGATCAAACTCGGACAACAACTATCTTTCATAGAAACTCCGGAGATTCGTTATTTCTTTTCTGCAGATAGCCTAGTCTATCTGAAAACACAACACAACAAAAAGCACCTGATCGACCAACCTCTCGACCAACTACAAAACGAATTAGACCCGAAGCTTTTTTTTCGAATCAATCGGAAGGCCATCTTGTGCATAAATTCAATTGATAAGATTCATCCTTACTTCAATAGTCGTCTCAAAATCACCGTGAAACCAAGTGCCGATTTTGATCTGATTGTCAGTAGAGATCGGGTGGCGAGTTTCAAAAATTGGTTGAACGGTACCACTGGATAGCCTGGTGTGCACGAACCCATTCGGACCAAGTTCTAATTAAGGAGCTATCGCAATCATTATGAGTACTTTATGAATTTTCATTTTGTTTCTCCTATTCATACAAATTCGAAGCATCTTTTTTTCAAGGGGAACAAAATATAATTCCAGATAGTGACGTTATTTGTAATATAATTCTCCTTAGAAAGTCAAAATACCAACCTTCTTTTTCCCACCCCAGTTTTATCACATATTACACAAAAATACATTTGTCTAAATGCTTTTTTTATGCAAATTTTGCATCAAGTAACGCTATTCTCCAATAAAACCTATTAAGTTATCCTATGAACCGAGAACATCCTGAAAAGCCTATCCCACGTGATATTGTAATCGCATTTGTTATTTTTCTCGCCTGCATCTTATTCTCTATTTTCTATCAAGTTAAGACCACTGGAGGTATTGTAGGACTTTACTAGAGAAGAACAAATGTAGTAGATACACGTAAGCGGAAAGGCAAAAAAAAAGGGATAGCGAAAGCCATCCCTTACTCCTATTTCATGAACTATCAACTGAACTACTCCCGGAAGTAGCCTGCTATAGTTTTTCCCTAATGGAAATACTAGTTTCTCCTTTCAGTTTTTGTCCAGTCAGTTCCTGATATAACTTTAGATATTTCTGATGCAAAGCCTTGGGTTGCTTCTTACCATTCAGTTTGAAGCTATCTTGACTTAATTGGAACCGGTATTTCTCGCCCGGTTTAACGAGCTTATCTGCCACCATTTCTTTTTCCAGTCCCCGCTTCACCTTCTTGTGGAAAAAATCCAGCTCCATATTCAAATCATCCAGCTCCGTTTCCAAATCCAAGGTTACCTTTTCCAATTGATTGATGGCCAATTGTAAATCTTCTATTTCAGTTAGAATTTTGATCGAATCCAAATTTAAATTCAGATCAAGATCAAGCTCCCCCAGGTCGACGAGTTGAAGATCCAAATTTGTCTTCAGGGCCGACAATGAATGATTGATGGGTAAGGAATCGATCATTTCTGGAGCCATGGCATCCAAACCTGCGTAGGTGTAAACAGGCGGTTCCACAGTAGAGGATGATCCGTCCTTACGGAAGAAAAAGGAGTTTTGAGGACTGCTCGGCATGGGCATACCTTTAGACTTGGATTTGAGCTTCTCTTTTTCCTCCTTAGTGGGTTTTTCCGGTTTAACCTTTTTCTTTTCCTTGGCTGGCTTCGGTGCTTTGGTCGGCTTTGGAGCCTTTGCAGACTTTTCCTTCTTGAAGATATAGTCTGTTCGCCCAGGGGTTGGGGGGCTGGAGGACTCGGTGCCGCCGAAGGTGTCGGGGGAGTCGGAGGGGCCGAGACGGCCGAAGGTGACCCGGGTGCTGGAGGAGGAGGAGGTGGTGGTGCTGGAACTGCCGAAGGTGACCCAGGTGCTGGGGGGGGAGGAGGTGGCGGCGGCGGTGGAGCGTCAGCCAACAACTCTCCTACGTAATCTTCATAGTCGCTCAGGGCTTCGGCAGGAATTGATTTGCCATCAATAGATAAGCTTTTCAATTCTCCATCTTCCACGAAAGCTTTTACCTTCTTACCGTTGTCCGTTACACTGAAACTAAAGCGGCCTTGAGGCAAAGTATCTGCCGGAGGCAGGCTTGGCTCTGGTACGGGGCTAGGTTCCTCTAGCACAACAAAGGAGGAAGACTCCGGTTGAGGCTCTGGTATAGCCTCGGCTGTAGCTGCCTGTTTGCTTAGGGACATACAAGTCAGTCCAATAAGCAACAGCAGGGTAATCATTAACTTTTCCATAGCACTGGAATGATTGTGCGTTGGGGCCAATATCCGCTGTACCCGCTTGAGTAGAGGCATCTTCTTGCCCACCAAGGTCATCGCCAAGGCAGGGCCCTTCGCCTCATCTGTCTGTAATTGCATCAGTGACTTAGCATACAATAAGGAATTACCACACAGCTCTACCGCCATGTCGTCACAACAATTCTCGCGCTCAACACGGATCAATGCAGATATCCACCACACCGCTGGATTAAAGTAAAATAGCACTTCTATAATCGACTGAATAATGTTCAAGAGAAAATCCTGTCGCCAAATATGCCCTAACTCATGGATTAAAATAGCTTCCACCTCCTCTACTTCCAAGCGGTTCACTAAGCCAACGGGTAAAAGGATTAATGGCTTTACAATGCCAATAACGGCGGGGACTTTAACAAGGTGAGAAGCCTGGAGTTTTACCGTGGAGCGAAGATTCAGCTGTGCTGTGAGGCGGTTTAAACGCTCTTGCCAAATAGGGTCCAAGGGTTCAATGCCCCGATAGCGTAATCGGTAGACGTAGGTTAATCCACCGAATAGTCACATGCCGAAAAAGGCAAATCCAACGAACCAAAATCCGACAATGGCAGCTAAGTGGTTATCCAGATAAGTTACCATCCAGCCTTGCAAGCCTTCCCATCGGGTCGATCCCACAAACTCTACCGGGAAAGTACCCTCGGTTCTCCACCCTGTTGGTGTGACGAGATCGTGTCCCGGATCATACAATTGGTAAAAATTAAATGCGGCCAAGGCGAAAACCGCCATGAGCATGCTGTAAGACAGCCGGTAGCGCCAAATCGCGGATAGCTTTGGGCTAAGTCGCAATATCATGGCCAGAAGGATGGCCAGAACGGCCGCTTGCCA
>CAJXPD010000436.1 GCA_913057785.1 uncultured Lewinella sp.
CAAACGGCAATGTAGTGTACGGAGGAGGAGGTATTCATCCAGATGTATTTGTGGCCATTGATACGATTTTGCTGAATAAGACCTACATTGGATTGCGTCAACATGCCTCTCAGTTTGCCTTTCGATACTTTGAGACGCATCCCGATTTGAAGAATTCTGAGTTTAATCAATTGGACCGGTTCAAGACGGAATATGATGTTGATATGGATATGATCAACGAGTTCTTGGCTTATGCTAAAGAAAAAGGTTTTGAAGCCAACAGCAAGGAATACCGTCCGGTTATTCCAGAGATTAAGCGCTTACTTAAGGCAAGATTAGCTAAACACCTATTTGGAGATGAAGGCTTCTATAGCACTTGGAATGATGGTGACCCAATGGTACGGAAGGCCCTGGAAGTGTTGCAATTATCGGATCCAGTAACGATTACCAAGGAAGAACAAGAGAAAAAGTAGAACCCCCACAAATAGGAACCATTCTTACTCGATTCCTGTTCCTTCTTACATGAAGGACAAGATAATCGAGAAAATTATTCGCAAAGCTGGAATTCCCCACCTTTTAGAACTTCTCAGTGAAGATCTTACTCCATCTGAATGGCAGAGCCTCTTGCTCGCTGTAGCCGCTCAGCGAGCCGCAAAACGATCCCCTGCTCAAGTGCTAGAACACTATCAATCTAGCCGCTTCGTCCATCCTGTCAAAGGCCTCCAAAAGACCCAATTGCAATTGTTCGAGCAATGGGCTATGGAACTGCTACCCGCCAGTTTTGAAAACCTAATGCTTTCGCCAGTTGCGCCCTTGGGCTCCTGCTCCAGCGTAGCAACGGTACATCAAAACAAGGTACTCGGGGCGCATAGGAACCTGGAAGTGGTAGCTGATGCCACCAATGTTTTGGCCTTGGAGGCTAGCCTACGTCGCAAAGCTTTGCTGGCTAAGGACCCGAAGAGCCAGGAGCAAGTGGATTTGGCTACGAATCACCGCCATGTTCGTGCCCAAGCGCTAGCCATGGAGGGCTTTACGGCTCACTTCCAGATCCAATGTATGCTTAGTGCAGGCAGAGATCAAGGTAATTGGCGTTTCGAAGCGGGAAGCCTACCTAGACATCTGGCCTATTACTTGAGATTGTTAAGTGGCGGTCCATTCAAAGTGGAACCAGAACAACTGGAGGTGGCTCTAACCGTCCTGTCTGAAGGCTTTCAGCCTGTTGCGCTACAGGTGAAACAACAATTACAGGAAATTTTCCCGCGGGTCAAGATCCGCTTAGCCCCAGAGCGCGAAACGGGTAGAAACTACTATAAAGTGTGCTGTTTTTACATCTATGCTCATCTGGACAACGGCCAATCCATCCCCTTTTGTGATGGCGGATTCACAGATTGGACGCAGCAATTCTTGAACAATCGAAAGGAGCGATTGCTTAGCAGTGGCTTTGGTTCAGAATTATGGCTTCGTTTGGTAAAAGGAGCCAGTGACTAACGGGATGAATCTATATTTTAACGGAAATCAGGATAGATATGAAAGACAAAGTACTAGCGGGTGACAAACTACCGTTAATGGGGTATGTACATTATAATTAGCTAATGAAACAGCATTTACTTCACGTATTCATAGTGCTGTGCTGTGGGGCGCTTTCTATGGGCATCTGGGACCTGGAGTTTTCCTCGCAAGCCTTACAGGGACAGTTAGATTGGTTGGGAAAAGTACAGTATAGCGTTTTTCTCATCGCAGCTTTAGCCATTCTTGCATATCTACATCCTTTTTTTCGCTGGGGGAATATTCCTGCTAAAGGCATCTGGTGGGCGGGCGTGGAACTTTATGCAACCCTGGTAACCGCTTTGCTGGTGGGCAGATTGATCTTATTCAGCTTATTTACGCATTTCTATGGTTGGCTGAATGCCTACAGTCTTCTCGGATTATTGCTCTTTCTGGCGGGACTTACGGCCTATTCCTATTACTCTATTACTTACCGGAGATTAAATCGACCCAAGCCCATCTACATTATTTTAATGGCAGTGGGTTTTGTAATTACCTTACCGATGAGTTGGCTAAGCCTGAAATTATTGGCATGGCCTTCCACTGATGACTCCATCGATCTTTGGAATGCCTTTAGTGTTGGGTATCCATTCTTTTGGCTCTGTGTGGTTTTTGGCGGCCTGGGATGGCTCACTATCCATCGCATCCCTGTTAAGACGGGAGAAACCATTAATGCGGAGATTCTAGATGACGGGCTATAAAAAAATGCCGAGGTTCGACCACCCCGGCATTTTGAATTATTTTGGCTCAGACTACTTACTTCGCCAATTGTGCAAACGAATATGGTTTCTGGATCATGGGATTATGTTTATGTACGGATGTAAACCTGCATAGGGATTGTATTGGTCAGATCCGTATTTATCCTATTCTATCCCTATAAGTCAGGCATCGCTGCTTTGTACTCTATTTTTTTTATGTTTTTTTAGTTTTCTTTGAAACTCTTTCCGTAAAACATAGTCAAAGCACCAATGTATACATAACGGCAAGCATTCATCATGAGTGATCTTCTACTGTGGAAAAGGCTAAAATCTGGTGATAAGAAGGCTCTGGAGACCATTTACCTCCAGGAGATACAATTCCTATTGAGTTACGGTAAGAAGATCAGCTCGAACGCACCGCTAGTGGAAGATTGTGTGCAAGACCTATTTGTTGAACTATGGCGAAATCGTGACGGGCTTAGCAACACCGATTCGATCCGTAGATATTTGATCGTCTCTCTACGGCGCAAGATTATCAGAAAGATCAGTAAGCGTCAAAAAGTACAGTCTGAGAAGGTTCCAGAAGAAGTAGATTTTGAGGCAGAGTTATCTATTGATACCAAGCTTATCGCGGAAGAGCTTTCAGCCGAACAAGCAGCTCAGTTGAAAGTGGCCTTTGCCCAGTTGAGCAGTCGGCAGCAGGAAGCTATTTACCTGAAGTACTATAGCGGTATGGATTATAAGGACATTGCAGAGGTGATGGATATCAACTATCAATCCGTTCGAAATCTCATTTTTAATGCCCTAGGAAAACTCAGAAAGTACCTGACAGGTCTACTGCTTTTACTTTTTTATACATTTTTCTCATGAAAGCATGAGTACAAAAATACCTTTGCAGCCTTATGCCTATAAAGGAGATAAATTAGGCAAGTATGCAAAGAAGAAGAAAATCGTTGATTTTGGGCATTATTTGTTGCTGGCTAGGTTTCAGCGCTTGTGAGAGAGAGCAAGCTATCCCGTCGAAAGTTGATGAAGCACTGCAACCTTATTTTGAACGATTTGATCAGGAAGCCAGAGCCCGAGGCTATGATTTTAGTTTAGAAATGGAGGAATTAGAGGCAGATATAATCGGTATTGAGCGAGATGGAGTACTGGGACAATGCCATTACAGTGAACAAGCGCCCAATATCGTAGAGGTGGATAACGAGTTTTGGGCCAATGCCACCGACCTAGAAAAGGAATATGTGGTATTCCACGAATTAGGGCATTGTGTCCTAGGTAGAAATCACGACGACGGAAGAAATGGAGATGGTACTTGCAGCAGCATTATGCAGAGTGGCTTGACAAGTTGTAGAGTGAGTTACCATTCAGAAAATCGAACGTTATATCTAAATGAATTATTTGAATAAAGAAGCCGGTAGACCCCAGAGGTAACGGCTTGTAAAGATATCAGCTCTGGCATAAAATAGGTCTGGGCATTTAAGAAACTATGATGAGTCAAGATTATACCAAATACGATGCGTTGGAACTAGCAGGAGATGCTTGGTTCATTCGGTGGATCGTTGAGGGAGATCCTGAAGCCAATCAGTTTTGGCAAGATTGGCTCAAGGCACATCCTGATCGGCAATCCGTTGTGGATGAGGCACGCCTTTTGGTAAAAGCCATTTCTTTTAAGGAAACTCCTGCTGAAGAAAACACCGTACAACGCCTATGGCAAAACATTGACACCTTAACGAAAGAAGCCCCTGTTAGTACTAAACAGCCCAGATCGGCAGTAATTCGATGGCTGGGCTATGCCGCCGCTGCGGCCAGTGTAGCATTAGTACTCTTTTTCGCACTTGGAAATGGAGAAACCACCGTAATAGCAGAATATGCAGAACAACGGACATTGTTTCTTCCAGATAGTTCTGAGGTGAAATTGAATGCGGGGACCAGCGTTTCTTTTGATGAGAAGAAATGGGAGCAAGAAAGAGTCGTAGAATTGGACGGCGAGGCTTTCTTCCAAGTCAAGAAAGGGCAAACCTTCAGCGTAAAGACGGAGCGGGGAACCGTTGAAGTACTCGGTACCAGCTTTAATGTCAATACACATGACGGTCGATTTGACGTGGCCTGCTATACTGGGCGGGTTCAAGTAGATAGCCGTTTGGGAGTCGGGCAGCCTGCTGTTCTAAACCCAGGGCAGAGAGTTCGCTTGGACCGGGATCGTCAGGAGATGCAGGCAGATACATTTGACCTGCAAAGAGACTACTGGGTAAGTGGTAGCATTGAATTTGAATCTACAGCGCTGTCAGATGTATTTGCGGAGATGGAACGGCAATTTGATGTGGAAATTGAGGTGAAGGAATCACAAATTCTTAATGAAACTTATACAGGATTTTTAGTACAAGAAAATTTAGATAGTACCCTATATGCAGTTTGCTGGCCAAAGCAGCTGAAGTGGGATAGAATTACGCCTCGACGTATACTCATTGAACAACAGTAAGTAGGGTGACAATAGTAGCTCCAGCTTTGTGGCGGCCGCTATTGTCATTCTACCTTAGGATACATAAACTTGTAATTTAAGCCATATGATGGGAATGATCCGGTCAAGGATCAGTGATGCAAACGAAAGTCCGTCCAAGGGCCATTCTTGGACTAGGACCCTGCTGTGCCTATGGCTATCGATTGGAGCTGTAACATCCTATGCCCAACAGGGATCTTCCCAATCCTATTCGGCTGCTTACCAAAATATTCCCATCACTGAGGCCCTGGCCCAGTTTAGAGACCAATACGGGATTAAGATCGCCTATGATGATCGAGCGCTTGCAGGTATCCAGGTGAATAGTAGTTTTCGGAATCTTTCGCTAGATCTGGCCATGCAGAAACTCTTATCAGAAACCAGCTTAGTGTATCGGGTGATGGGAAAGGACAAGGTCTTAATCCGTCCTAAAAGCTTGGCTGAGGCTGCTGCCGAGGATACGGATAAGAAAGTGACAGGAAAGGTATTGGATCCATATACGGGAGAAGGCCTTGCCTACGCAACGGTTACAACGCTTGATGGAAAACGTGGAACGATAGCGGATGAATGGGGAGAGTTTGCCTTTGAACTTGCTCGGGGAGAGGAGCAGCTTCGTGTCCAGTATTTAGGGTATGAGGCTAAGGATATCAAGGTGGATCAAGCAAAAGGTCCAGTCCTGGTGCGTCTCCAGGCTCGACCGCAGGAAATACCTAGTGTGACTATCATTGAGCAACATCCCATCCTTACTTTGGATCAGGCGGATGGCAGTACAAGCTTATTTGCCGGAACGCTATCACGACTTCCAAGTTTTGTGGCTGGACCGGATGTATTACGCAATTTGCAGCTCTTGCCAGGAGTCGCTGCGCATGATGATCTTTCAGCTGAGCTTAAGATCAGAGGGGGGGATGCCAATGAAAATATGATCATTTTGGATGGGATTACCCTGCACAAGGTTGATCATTACTTCGGCGTGTTCAGCGCTATCAATGGAAATGTAGTGGAGGAGGTGAAGCTTTATAAAAATACCTATCCCGTAGAGTTTGGTGGAAAACTTTCCGGTTTGTTGGATATGACAACAAAAGGAGGCCTTGGAGAGAGAGCGGGTGGCAAAATTGGGCTCGATCTTTTGGCTTCGAATATTTCACTACAAATACCAACTAGTGATCATTCTTCGCTAATGCTGGCAGGTCGAATGACCAACAATAACCTAGGCAACTACAAGATTCTTAACCTCTTACAACAAGAAGAACAACAGTCGCCTGTTCAACAACTCAATAGCACCTCGACCATTACCCGAAATAATGTCGTTGCTATTGAACCTGACTTTCGCTTCTACGATCTCAATGCCAAGTGGTCATGGCAGGCCCACCAAAATACTCGATTCACAGCCAGTTATTTCAGAGGCTACGATGAGATGAATTTCGACTATTCAAAGGACTTCAGGAATCGAATCGGACAGGCCATTGTCAATAACCAGGAAACCAATCAAGAGATCTCCAGCTGGGAGAACCAAGGGGCAAGTTTACAATGGCAGCAGACCTGGAGCCCGAAGGTAGAAACCTATCTAAACCTCAGTGTCTCCAGCTATCAAGAGCAGATCGGAATCAGTCGCTTGTTGCGGCAATCTTTACTCCGTACAGGTGAATTGTTGAAAGAAAAACTACAATCCAAGAAAACAGAGAATGATATCCAAACCTTATCCCTTAATTGGAATGCCAATTTTGCCTTGTCGCCTCGACAGCAACTGCAGTTGGGGTATCAAGTGAACCAGGACCAAGTGTCCTTTGGTATATCTGCGGAAAATGGGAACCTGCTTGATCGTCGGAATACTGGCTTGCAGAATGCGGCCTATGCCGAGTACGTCTGGGAAACACCGTGGAATCTTCGAGGGGAAGGAGGATTGCGTTTAA
>CAJXPD010000437.1 GCA_913057785.1 uncultured Lewinella sp.
ATGTTTAATGTTTAATGTTTAATGTTTAATGGGAGTTATTTTCTTTCTAGAAGAACCAAGACTATTTCATTAAACGCCCGATTTTAGTGAAGATGACAGGTAGCTTAGATTTTCATCGTAGCCCAATCATTTTCCTTTCCTTCCTACTTTCCTAGTTTAACACCAAACTTATCATGAAGAAGCCATTATTGCTGTTGGCCTTAGCGGCCCTGCCATTCTTATGCCTTGCTCAAAGCAAAGCCATCAATGAGTTTTACAATAAATACAGCCAGGATGAGCACTTCCTAGACATCAAACTCTCAGGCGGTTTACTCAATCTCGTCGCAAGTCAAACCGACGATGAGGGGGATAAGCAAGTGATCCGCAAGATCACGGCACTGCGAGCTCTGGTGCTGGAAGAAGGCCAGATGGTGAACAAGGAGGATTACGCCAAGTTGTTACAAGGGGCAAAAGCAGATTCCTTCGAGGAACTGATCAAAGTCCGAGATGGAGGTGATCATGTGGAGGTATTGATTCGGGAAAAGGGAAACGCCATTAGTCACATTCTTTTGTTAGTCAATGGCGAAGACAGCTTTGTGCTGTTAAGTCTGGAGGGGCTGCTGCAATTCAGCGATTTGAATGATATCAACATTGACGTGAAAGGAGCTGACTTTTTACGAAAACTTCCAGAGCACCGGAAGCGTCGTAAAGCCTAGTCTAAACTTCACTGCTAGAGCTAAGTCTTGTCCGCAAGGCTTAACTTTAGCAGTGAAAGCTGTCGAGCGATCCTAGCAAGCATTTCCTTCAATCAGTTCCTAGCATAATGAAACACTGGGCACTTTTTCTGCTATTTAACCTACCCACCTTGCTGCATGCTCAGTCTGAGTTAAAAGTAGGATCAAACGACTTCAATTTTAAGTTTCAAGATCGACACTATGCAGGTTTTCTGGATATTCCTGAGGGTGAAGTCAAAGGCATTATCCTGCTCATTCCTGGATCCGGTAAAACTGATTTTTTAGGAGAAGGTGGCTTTGCTCATTTTTTTCAACAAAAGCGGGATAGCTTGTTGAGGTTAGGGTTTGGGGTTTGTGCTTGGGATAAACATGGCTGTGGGCAAACTGAAGGAACCTACCAGGATGATTTATCTATTGAGGACAGTGCAGAAGAGGCCAAAGCTGCTATCGTGGCTTTGCAAAAGAAGCAGGTTCCAGGTATCAACCATATCGGTTTATGGGGAATTAGCAGAGGAGGATGGGTCTGCCCACTTATTATCTCTACCACTCCCGTTGTGGCTTTTTGGATTTCCGTCAGCGGGACCAGTCAATACGACAACTTCAGGTACCTCTTAGAAACAAACTTCAGATTAGAAGGGGAATCAGCAGATAAGGTAGCTATTCTGCTCAAAGAGTGGGATTTCCACATGCATGCATTGTACCATGAGCTTGTAAGTTACAAGGACTACGTGGAGGGCACCAAAAATCTTTATGCAGCTGATTTCTACAAAAAGCTTAGCCAGCAATTACTAGATAGTACCACCTTCAAGCATATCCAGGCCGAGTTGAAGCTCTCCCCTAACCCATTTGATCCTGAAACGGGTCTACGTATTCAAGTACCCAACTTTCACGATCATCTCAGTCAGGTCAAGATCCCAGTATTAGCTATTCTGGGGGAAAAGGATTCCCAAGTCGATTGGGCAAGTACCAAAACATTGTACGAACAAACCATGGGCAAGGAATCAAAAGCTCAGTTGAAGGTTGTTAGTCTACCGAATTGCAATCATCTCATGATGGAATGTAAAACGGGCGCCATGTTTGAGGACCTCGCGGCTTTTGATTATCGGCTTTGCCCAGAATATTACCCAGCCATGAAGAATTGGTTAAGTCGCTTGCAATTTGAAGATTAATCGTTTCTTTGTAGCGGACCTAAACCCTATCACTAATGCTATTGGAAGCTTGTGTTGAAACCCTAGAAGAAGCCATCCTTGCCGAACAGCGGGGAGCACATCGCTTAGAACTTTGTAGTCGGCTTGACCTGGACGGGCTTAGTCCGGGGCAAGACTTGGCACAGCAAGTTGTTGCGGCCGTGAATATCCCGGTCAAAGTTATGATTCGACATCGAGGAGGGAGTTTCCACTACAGCCCGTCCGAAGTCGAAGAAATGGCCCAAGAAATAAGGGCAGCAAAGGGTTGGGGTATTCAGGGAATTGTGATTGGTCTCCTCGATGAGCAGGGAGAAATTGACGTAGAAGCCACACAACATTTAGCCAGCCTGGCAGACGGTCTATCCGTAACCTTTCACAAAGCCATTGACGAGACGCCAGATCTTCTCAAAAGCCTGACAGCTCTATCTTCTATTCCGAATATCGATACGATTTTGACCTCCGGGGGAGCCGCCACTGCTGAAGAAGGTTGTCAAATCCTGCGAAAAATGATGGCTCAATCTCCAGCACACCTAACGATTCTACCTGCAGGAAGGATAACGCGAGCCAATCTAACTCATATCCATCAACTCCTTGGAGCACAGGCTTACCATGGTCGTAGAATTGTAGGAGAACTGGACACCTAAGCCATTCGTGTCAGCTTTGCTTCTCCGTAGTTCCACCACGAGTCATTGATTCCCATCCTACTTTTCCCTGCCCTCATTAGGCCCTTTCTGATTTCTTCTTTAAGTTTACCTACGAACTAGTAAAACTCCTTCTCTGAAAATTTTTGATATCACTTCATAAACTGAATCCTTACCAAGCCTCCTTTGTCCTGCTTATTGGGCAACAATGCAGGCTTTTGGCAATTCAAACAGCAAGAATGGACGGAGAACCAAAAAGTAATATGATGCTCAAACCAATCCTCTTATTTTTTTGTCTGACTCCTATTTATCTACTGGCTCAGTTTGACTATAAGCAACCGCCAGCCACCTCTGCTACCGATCGAATAGAAAGCTACGCGCAAAGACAGGTGCTAGAAGAAGCCTCAATTGTCAACAGTGTTGAGTTCCGTTCAGTAGGTCCTACCGTATTCAGTGGGCGTGTATCCGAAATTGCGGTAAACCCCGATGATCCTAGCCATTTCTACGTTGCCTACTCCTCGGGAGGGCTGATGAAGACCACTAATAATGGTACGACCTTTACCCCCATTTTCGATGAAGAAATGGTTATAACCACTGGTGCCGTAGCAGTGGACTGGAAGAATGATATTATCTGGCTTGGCACTGGGGAAGTCAACTCTAGCCGTTCCTCTTATGCAGGTAGTGGTGTATATAAAAGTACCGATGGTGGCAAGAGCTGGCAACATATGGGCTTAGGCGACAGCCACCATATTGGCCGGATCGTTCTGCATCCAAAGAACCCTGACATCGCTTATGTAGCAGTCTTAGGCCACCTTTACTCCCCTAACGAAGAAAGGGGTGTCTATCGAACGACAGATGGGGGTAAGACTTGGGCCAAAACACTATACGTTGATCAATATTCAGGCGCTGTAGATCTCATCATGGATCCCAAGAACCCAAGAGTTCTATATGCTGCAACTTGGCAGCGGGATCGACGCGCTTGGGATTTCCGTGAGGCTGGTAAAGGAACAGGCATCTATAAAAGTACCAATGGCGGTAAGGATTGGCTTCTATTGTCGACCCCCAATAGTGGATTACCGGTGGGAGAAGGAATGGGACGCCCGGGATTAGCTCTTTCCTATCAAAATGGAAAAGCGGTGCTGTATACGGCCATTGACAACTACAACCGACGTCCTAAAGAAGATCCAGAAGAAGATATCCTGACCAAGGATATGCTCCGAGACATGAGCAAAGAAGACTTCCTTAAACTAGAAAAATATAAGATTACGGAATACCTACGTTCAAACAGGATTCCAAGAAAATACTCTACTGATAAGGTCATCAAGATGATCGAGTCAGATAAACTGAAACCGCTCGATCTGGTCACTTATACCGAAGATGCCAATGCCTTGCTTTTCGATACACCCGTGATCGGATTGGAGGTATATCGCTCGGATAATGGCGGCAACTCTTGGAGAAAGGCTAACGAGGATTATATCTCGGCCTATAGTTCTTACGGGTACTACTTTGGTCAGATTCGAGTAGCCTCCTACGACGCCAATAAGGTTTATGTCATGGGAGTTCCTGTCTTGCGCTCTGATGACGGCGGTAAAACCTTCAAATCCATCGGCGGTGCGAATGTGCATTCTGATCATCATGAACTTTGGATAAATCCTGATCGCCCTGGACACTTGATCAATGGAAATGATGGGGGCATCAATATATCTTATGATGATGGAGAAAGTTGGATCAAATGTAACTCAGCTCCGCTTGGACAGTTCTACTATGTAGCTGTAGACATGGCCAAGCCTTACAATATCTACGGTGGATTACAGGATAATGGGGTTTGGATGGGTCCCAGTACTTATCAGGCTAGCAGTCGCTGGCAGGGTTCGGGGCGATATCCTTTTAGATCGATTATGGGTGGGGATGGTATGCAGGTAGCTGTAGATACGCGGGACAATGCCACTGTCTATACAGGATTCCAATTTGGTAACTATTTCAGAATTAATACCAAAACGGGGCAACGAAAGTCCATTACCCCTCGGCCTGATCTTGGGGATCGCCCCTATCGTTGGAACTGGCAAACGCCAATCCACCTTTCTGTACATAATCAAGATATCCTATACATGGGTTCGGAAAGAGTCCATCGCTCCTTCGACCAAGGCAATACCTTCGAAGCGATTTCTGGTGATTTGACTACTGGTGGTCGTAAAGGAGATGTAGCCTTTTCTACCTTGTCCGCCATCCATGAGTCGCCCTTGGCTTTCGGCTTGTTATATGCTGGCTCTGATGATGGTTTAGTACATGTATCTAAGGATGGTGGTGTGAGTTGGGAGCAAATCAATGAAGGCCTTCCCAAAGATATGTGGGTGAGTCGTATCCAAGCTTCTGCCCATGAAAAGGGAAGAGTTTACTTAGTCCTTAATGGTTATCGCTGGGACAACTTCTCTGCCCTAGCTTATGTATCAGAGGACTATGGTAAAAACTGGACTCCGATCGGCAAAGATTTGCCTTTGGAACCTTTGAATGTGATCAAAGAAGATCCGTCCAATGCTAATATCATTTACATCGGCAGTGATCACGGATTGTATGTATCTTTGGATAGAGGCGAGTCTTTCATGCTAATGAACAATGGTTTGCCGGCTGTACCCGTTCATGATATAGTGATTCATCCTCGGGATAAAGACATCCTAGTAGGTACCCACGGCCGCTCGATGTACATCGGCAGCGCCAAGGAGTTGCAGCAATTAAATGACAACATCCTGGCCAAGGCCTTGCATAGTTTTGGTCCTGCCAAAACTCGCTACAGTACTTTCTGGGGCAGAAGCTTCAGAGGAGAGGTAAACGAACCTAGTTTGGCCATGCCCATCTATGCGAAAGCCGCTGGAAAAACCAATGTTACAATCGAGACCAAAGATGGGCTTGAATTGCAAAGTTTTGAAACGGAACTCAAAAAAGGCTTGAACTATCTGGCTTATGATTTAACCATCAAAAATGATGTGCTGGAAGCCTACAACAAGCCTTTGCGAGAGAAGCAGAAGAAAAATGAAAGGCCTCTCACTTTGAAGGCTTCTGAAAACGACAAACTCTATATTTATAAAGGGGAATATCAGGTTAAGATCACTCAAGGATCTGAATCTGTACAAACTAAAATTGTTATCGAATAATGGGTGAAAGCGTCATTGGTATAGTGCTTACGCTCCTGATTGGAGCCACTTCTTACAAGGGATTTCGTGATATGGCTTACTTTGAGCGCTATGTTTTTGACGTCGACAAGATATTGATCGACAAGGAATACCGAAGATTAATTAGTTCGGGTTTCTTGCATGGTGGCTGGTTCCATCTGGGTCTCAACTTGATTGCTCTGATTTCCTTCAGTGCAGCAGTTGAATCCCAGCTGGGCCCTGGCCTGTTCACCTTGATCTTCTTCGTTAGTCTAATCGGAGGCAACCTCCTGTCTCTGTATATCCACCGCAATCATGGCGATTATCGAGCGGTGGGTGCTTCCGGAGCCATCAGTGGTGTGATCTTTGCCGCCATCGTCCTTTTCCCGGGCGGCTCTATCGGTTTCGTGATCCTCCCCTTTGAAATCAAGAACTGGGTCTTCGGCCTAGCCTTTGTCTTGGTATCCATCTTGGGCATCAAGCGACAAGCTGATAACATTGGTCATGAAGCTCACCTTGGTGGTGCCATTATTGGCCTTCTACTCACCTTGGCTATTCAGCCTTCCCTCATTCAACAATCGCCTTGGCTCATCGCCGGCATCCTAATTCCTACTACGCTGTTCCTGTACCTCATCGTTCGCAATCCCGCCGTGTTAATGATCGATAATTATTGGGGGGAGACGATTCGTTCGGCTCGTAATTTTCGCCCTGCTAAACGCCGGCCTAGTGGTCCGAGTAAGGAGGAGGAGTTGAATAAATTATTAGACAAAATTCGGACGCAGGGAATGGATAGTTTGAGTAGTGCGGAGCGGAAAAGATTGGAGGAGTTATCGAATTGAAAGTGTTTTGCAGGGGGTAGAAATGAATTCGTCCTTTTTTCTTGATAAAAAAGAACCAAAAAATCATGGCTGTAT
>CAJXPD010000438.1 GCA_913057785.1 uncultured Lewinella sp.
CCATGCTTCGTTAGTAAAATTCTTACGTAGCCTACGGCTATCCCGCCTGGCGGCCCGACAGGTGATCGATTTTACTGCCTCGTCTGGCCTCAAAATTCATCACCTGAAACTTCACGACTACTTTTGTCACACTACTTATCTAGACTTGAGTACTGATAAGCAACGCCACACGGATCAAATTGTACGCTCTTCTCAGAAGTGGCTGCGCAAAGAACTCATTGAACAAGTATATGTGCTGCAGCTACTTCATTTTCAGCCCCCACAAGCTAAAATACCCAATCGCATTGTGAGTTTGGCTCAGCCTTGGATACTGTTACCTCCCATCGGCAAGGGTATGATATGATTCAATTGTTCTATAAGGATACATTTACTCATTCCGTAACCAGCTCACTGGATTGGCAGATGCAGCCCGGATAGTATGAAAACTGATAGCTAATACTACCACAATGACCATAAAGCCGACGGCTCGTACAAATAACATTGGATCGACTGGGGCCTGATAGGCAAAACTTTCTAACCACCGGTTGGTGACATAAAAGGCTACTGGTAACGATACAATCAGCGCGGCAATGAGCGGCCGCAATAAGTCTTTGGTCAGTACCGAAATGATACTAGCCAATTGTGCCCCTAATACCTTGCGAACTGCAATCTCTTTGGTTTTGCTTTCGAAGGTATAGGTCGCCATACCAAATAAACCTATGCCGGCAATTAGCAGCGCCAATACGGCAAATACCGATACAATGCGACTCAACTTGCTCTCGGCAAGATACTGGCGATTGAAATCTTCGTCCAGGAAGAAATGGTGTAAAGGCCGATCGGGAATCTGGTTTTTCCAAACCTGGCTGATCTTGCGAACGGTCCGTTCAGCCTTTTCGGAAGATAGGCGTACGGAAATATAGCCAGCCCAAGAAGGCCGGATGGCCACGAAAAGGGGCTGTACTTGTTGATGTAGGGAATTAAAATGAAAATCCTTCATGACGCCGATGATACGCCCTTCATTGTGCACCGAAAACCGCTTGCCGATAGCCGTTTCAGGTGTCCAATCCAGTTGAGCAGCTGCGGCTTCGTTGATTAGGTAGCCGGATGATAAGTCGGTAGGCCGATCGTTGTCAAATGGGCGCCCAGACTGCATTTCGATTCCGTAAGTAGGAACGAAATCCCTATCTACGTAGAGTGCCTGCATGCCGCCCCTATCCTCCTCGGGCATTCCTTCTGCCCAGAATGTCATGGTGGTAGCCATGCGACCGGGCACATCACCGGAGGCTGTAACGGCTCCGACCTCCGGAATTTGAAGCAGCGCTTCCTTCAAGGGTTGATATCTTTCTTGTACCGAAGCATCCCAAAAATACTGGATGACCAGTACCTGGTCTTTGTCGAAGCCGAGAGAGCGGTCATGCAAGTATTGAAGTTGATGGTACACCACGCCCATGCCGACTAGCAACACCATGCCCATGCCATACTGGACGCCGACCAGCACCCGTCTCAGCGTGAGCTCGTTGAACCGATGCCGGATTCTGCCTTTCAGAACTTCTTTCGGCCGAAAAGACGATAACACAAATGCCGGATAAGCTCCAGCTACTATACCGATCAGTCCTGCAAATATTAAGCTCCCCACCAAAAACGGAGGCTGAAACAGGATTGAACTATCAAGGTCTTTACCCGCCAATTCATTTAGGAACGGCAATCCTAGAACTGCGAAGCCAAAACCTAGCGTCAGTGCTACCAGCGTGAGCAGCAAGGATTCGCCCAGAAACTGCCGGATGAGTTGTGGTCGTCCGGCGCCCACCGTTTTGCGGACCGCTACTTCCCTGGCACGTCGGTTAGCCATTGCTGTTGACAGATTCACAAAATTGATAGCGGCAATCAGGAGTATGATGAGACCGATCACAGAGAAAATGTAGATGTAAAGCATTTTGCTGTTGGGAGCCAACTCCATGCGTTTGTCTGAATGTAGATGGATATCTTTAATTGACTGGGCTGTAAGTGTATAGTTTTCCCGGTTTTGGAGCACATTGATACGGTTGGCCGTAAAGGCCATTACCTTTTCCTGAAAGGCAGCGGGCTGCGTTCCTTCCGCCACCTTGACATAGGTGTAATAGACATTGTTGCTCCAGGTATCTAGATCGCGCCCCAGGGCGCGATAAGTTTCAAAAGAGGCCAGCCATTCGATCGGTAAGTGGGTATTATGTGGTAAATCCCGGATTACACCTGTCACTGTTAGGCCAATAGAATCCAATATAGTTAAGGTCTTGCCCAATACGTTCGTATGGCCGAAGTACTTGGTCGCCATTCCTTCTGTTAGTACCAAGGTGTTAGGGGCATCAAGGGCAGAAGTAGGGTCACCGGCTACAAACTCAAAGGATAACATGTGTAGGACATCCGCTTCTGCAAAAAACAAGTTCTTTTCAAAAAACTGTCGATCCTCGTTTTCCACCAGACCGAAGTAACGCATGAAGCGAATCGCCTGTTCGATCTCGGGAATGTCAGCCTTGATCGCCGGTGCCAGGGCGGGGGCGGTACGGGCCATGGTAGGTGGCGACAAACGGTAAATGCGTTCGGCATGCACATGTGTGTTCTCATAGCTCAATTCATCCTTGACGAAGAGTGCTATGAGGAGGAAGCAGGCCAAGCCTGCCGCTAGACCGAGTATGTTGATGCTGGTGTGAGTGCGGTTGCGAAGGAAATAACGAAGGGCAGTGGTTAGGTGATTTTTGAACATGACAGACGGTTTTACGATAAGGTTGCTTAAAGAATAGCCTAGCCGAAAGGGCTAGAATAGAAATTCAAACAAGTCATTTTTAAACAACTTCTTTATCAAAGACAAAGGATCTAGGCTGAGGTTGCTAATTATATGAACAAGATCTTTTGAATTGGGTTACGTTCTTAATCTTTTACTCTATCTGTATGGAGTTCATCCCTTTTTCGCACTAAAGACCGTCGGCATCATGAGCGTTTCTCACTTTTTACTCTTTTCTATTTTGCAGGTGGGTTAAACTCAAGTTAATCTAGCTAACTAATAATTTATGGGCTTGTGACAAATCTGAAAGTGTGGAGGTGAGAGGAGCTTGATAGTTTCTCAAGAACCTACTTCCATATAAGAGGCCATGTTTCTCATTCCGCGAACCAACTAACGGATTAAAACTACCTCTCCACTCTGTGTCATCAGACTTTGATTAGCGGATTCAAATTGAATCAGGTATATATACAAGCCAGGGGAGGAAGGGCGGCCCCTAAAATTTCCATCCCAGCCTAAATGTTCTACGTTAGCATCAAAATCATTTTGGGCAAAAACCAGATTGCCCCAGCGATCCAGAATCTTAATAGAAGTAATTTTTGAGATACCTACATCCGCAAAAACGGTAAAGGTATCATTGATCCCATCTCCATTAGGCGAAAAAGCAGAGGGAACGTAAATGTTTGATCTACTATTAACCGATATAGATAAAGCATCCCGAATTTCGCAGCCTTCCAGCGTTCGGAGGGTGGCGCTAATTTCTAGGGAAGTTGTTGGCGCAAAAGTAGCGGTCAAACAAGGAGGTTCATCACAAGGATTCACCCCTTGGTGAGACCATTGAATTTGCTGAATTTGCTTTGTTGAAAGAGAACTGTTGGCGGTGATTTTCAAAGTATCTCCCTGGTCAATGACTAGGTCTGGCCCCAAAGTAAATGCTATAGCTGGCGCATCACTCAATTGTAAGAGGGTGTCCAGCTGACAACCTTTGCTGTCTTTAATTGATATTGGGTAGGTACCCGCTTCTAGGTTAGAGAAGGTATTTTCAGATTGATACTCGTTTCCGGCGATTTGGAATCGATAGGGAGGAGTACCTCCTTCAATATATCCAACCAATATGGTACCGGAATTCGGAAGCTGGCAACCTGGGTGGTTGAGGTCAAAGTGAGCACTAAGGATTTCTTGACAAGATAAGGAATCCGGGTCTACACAGTTTTTCTGGATAGTAAGCACATCCGTATGTTCACAGTCAGCTTGGTTCACAGTTAGAAAATAGCGTAAGGGTTCTGTAAAATCGGGTGGTAAATTCAAAATCGGATGACTCGTATCCGCCTGGCTAAAAGCAGAAGCCACTCCATCTTGATCTTCCCATTGGATTTCCAAATCTTCATTCGCTCCTTGTATTAATCCATTCAACTGAAGTTGCGTTTCTTCACAGACGTAGAATGGCCCTCCCGCATCTGCAAACACACCGCAAGGCGTTTCCGCTAAACAATTTAGAAAAGGAGCTGCAGCTCCTCCCCACTTCAACGCAAACCCGGTGGTATTGTTAAAGTAGTTATCCACCAATAGAAAAAATCCTTCTCCTGGCTGAACAATAAGTGGTGCCACCATACCATCTCCATGTGCATCCTCCCCCGCATCATTTGCGCCGAAACCCAAACCGGTTTGCGGACAAAAGTCACAAGTGATGGCTGACCAAGAACATCGAACGGGAGAACCTAAGGCATCGCACGGCACATTTGGACCGAAAATGGCAAAATCATAGTCGGTGTCATCTTCAGGAGTAATCACGAAGGAAAGATCTAAATTTGGAGGCGCATTTCTGTTAATTTCAAAATAATACCAGGCAGATCTGTTTTCTTTACTCTTTAAGCAGCCCTGATGGTTGTTTCCCGAAGCAAAATCATCCTTACCTGGACCAAGGGGATCAAACAGAATGATATCATCTTTGCAAATTACCTGTGCTTGATCACAATCACTTTGCAAATTTCCTTCCTCTCCACTAGAGACAACACAAATCAAAAAGGATCCTCCTCCCTCACGAACATCGTAGACCTGTATAAAGTAACTTTCTCCGGGGGTCGTGTTCACAAGCAAGTTCCCATTTCCTCCAGGTTCGGTTCCGTCTATACAAGCAATCTCCGTGTTACAGTTTGTGAAAATCGCAAGGCCAATTTCTACATCCTTGTCACTAAAAACCCGAATCAAGGTAGATGTGCTAATCGCTCGAAATCGGTACCAGCCATCATCATCGGCGATCCCATTGCAGGAGTTTTCAGTTGAAAAACCAGTAAGCCCAATGGTATTCCCTTCTGCTGATCGACAATCTGTATACACCATTAATTCCGTAGCGGTATCACACCTATCCGTTTGGGCGATAAGGGGTATCGAAAACATGAATGCTAGAAATAGCATTGTATATCTGATTGTCAATGTAGGCATTGATTTCAAGGACTGTCGAATACCTCGTTTATTCAATTTCCCAAGTAAATCCCAGCCTCCGCATTTTGCCAGCGATCCCATTTGAACTATTAATTTTACATATTTAACCCTTCGACTACCAAAATGAAAGGGTCAAATACCTGAGAAATGTACAAACGCTGATTGATGAACAAGGCAGTAGAGGCAGCGCTAATGAGCTCTCCATTGTTTTGGAAGACGTTGCCAGCCTTCAGCGTCATCGGGTCGATCACAAAAGCCTGTATTGGCGATTTTTCCTCGCTATTCTCAGCGTGTGCTGAAAAATCGAGTGGACAAGGATGAGCCGCAGTCCAAAGTCGGCCCTCATTGTCCAACAAAAGATTATCACCCAGGGTGATTTTTTCACTTTGCTGCGCAGTCGATTGTTTCGAGTTCGCTTTTAAACGTCCATCCCCATTTATTTCATAACGTAGGACTTCATGACAGGCTCCATTGGCCACGAAAAGTAGATTTTTGGCTTCATCAATCCAGATCCCATTCGGGAAACAGAATCCTTTTTCTGCAATTTGCCAATTTCCTTTTCCATCGTAATGGACTATACTTCCCGTCTTTATCCCCAGAACCGCCTTGGTTACTTCATTCGGGTTCGTATTCGGGACGTAGTTACTTGCGTAAAAACTACCGTCGGATAGCACATCCAGGTCATTGGGTACACTCATCAGTGCGTTTTCCAAAACTTGGGACTCATCCAAAGCTAAGGTGTCTCCCTTGATTTTAAAGCGGAAAACGGGATGGCGCCATGTATCCCCTTCCTGATGATGAGAAATGGCATAGAGGTAGGTAGTAGAATCAATGGTAACGATATCGATACCATGTGGGAAAATCTCAAAATTTGCCGGTTCGATATGGAGTTGCTTGCTTTGGTGGGTATTCAGATCAATACTGTAGAAGCTGCCTTTTTCTTCATTTTCTTTTCGGCGTTCTTTGCAGGAAACAATGATCCTTGGATAGCCCAAAGAATGATCAATGGCCATATCTTCCGGTCCACCGCCTACGTCTATTGTTCTGGTGGTAACTTCGCTGGCTGTTGGATAATCTCCACATCTAAAAGGCGAAACACCGCAATCGCTTATCCACAGATAAAGCGTAAAGGTCAACACAACAAACAATACAAGTCCTAAAATTGATAACAAGATCTTTTTCATGAATAATTATATAAGTGCATGTTTGGCGATGACCCTTTAGGTGGAAAATCGACCCTTTTATATTCCAAAATCGATCACAAAACATGCGCTGAGAACTTAAGAAATAGGGCGAGCAGAATAATCCACTATTTTTGTTCGCTCCTTTTGTCCAAATGCACCGAATCTTTGACTTAAGTAGTGTGACAATAGATACTCGTGTTTTTC
>CAJXPD010000439.1 GCA_913057785.1 uncultured Lewinella sp.
TGGTTCTTCCCAACTTTCTGCATGCAGAATACACTATCCGTGCTGCGAAGGCAGGTAAGCATGTGATTTGTGAAAAACCCATGGCCATGTCGGTTGAGGAAGGTCAGCGCATGGTCGATGCCTGCAAAGCCGCAGACGTACAACTACAAGTGGGGTACCGATTGTATTTCGAGCCCTTCCATCTGGAAGCTCACCGGATGGGTCGGGAGCAAGTCTATGGCAAAATCAATCTCATCGAGGCCAGTCTAGGTTTCTCCATGGCCAATCCCGAATCCTGGCGTCTCAACAAGGAGAAAGGTGGCGGTGGCGCGCTCGTGGATCTCGGCTTATATGCCATGCAGGGGGCTAGAATGATGTTGGGTGAACTGCCTACGCATGTGACTGCTCAAGGCTATACGATGCAAAAAGACATATTTAAAGGTATCTACGAGACCGTTAGCTGGCAAATGCATTTCCCCTCTGGTGCTATTTCCAACCACAGTACCTCCTACTCCACCTATGTCGACCGCCTGTACGCTTCCGCTCAACGTGGCTGGGTCGAGCTCAAGCCCGCTTTCAACGCCGTGGGCGCCGCCGGACAAACCAGTGATGGACCGATGCACTTCGCCACGCCGCCCTATCAGCAGATTGCCCAGATGGATGAGTTTGCGGAGTCGATTAAAGCGGGGAAGCGAAGCATTGCCGCAGGAGAAGAAGGCCTGAAAGATCTCCGGATCATTAAAGCTATTTTCCGGGCTTGTGAGTCTGGGAAACTAGAGGAGGTGAGGTAGACTTTGGCTCCCAAGCTGATGTTGTGTGCTTGCCTGGCTTTGACAGGTTTTTCATCAACATCTCTCCATGCCCGATGCCTGCCACGCTCCAATAGCTTTTTCACCAACCTCCATCCTCACCCAAAGCAAACCTCCCGAACCTTGGCCAATTCCAAGATCCGGGAGGTGTTACGTTTTCTGAAAGCAAGTTACTGGAATGTTACTTCACTAGATTTATAATGCTTTCCACTGCAGGAATACTATACTGAAGCATTCTTCTGGAGGCCTCCACACAGTCATATTGACCTCGATGTGCATTGGGACAATAGGCGGGAATTCGAGAAGCATGTGTTAGAATACCAACATGGCTTTGAAAGAGCTTATCCCAATTATCAACTGTGGCGGTCTGATAAATGCTGCTCATGGCAGGTGTGTTATTTGCTTTCACAAAAGTGCCAACTTCATTACAGGCAGGTAAGTAGTTGTCTCGAAAATCTGCATACACTTCGGTCCATGGAAGCTTACCATTATTGGCTTCATTAGCCTTTTCAGGATATTTGTACATATTGTCCTTAAGCAGGGTCAATCCTTCCTGGCAGGTTATGCAATTCTGATCAAGCTCTGAAATTGGCTCAGCTTCCCATTTGATTACACTATTGGCAGGATCGGGGGCATTGCTAGTGCTCGTCGCGGAAGGATTCCCTGCATACACATTACTTCCTACAGCAACGGCATGTGTACTTCCATTTAATCCAGAGCCTAGTGCTGACCAGCTACTGCCATCCCATTTTGCAATACGGCTAGCTGGAATGTCCCCTGCTGTAGTGAACGTCCCTACTACATACACATCACTCCCTGAGAAGGCAATGCCCATGCATTGAGCATTCAATCCAGATCCCAAGGCCGACCAGGACGTCCCATTCCATTTGGCAATATTCCTGGCAGAAACGCCACTAGCTTGGGTGAAATTCCCCCCTACATATACATCGCTACCTGAAATGGCAATAGATACACAAGAGTTATTTAAGCCTGTACCCAATGCCGTCCAATTGGTGCCGTCCCATTTGGCAATATTGTTGACCGAAACGCCGCCTGCATGAGTAAAAAGTCCTCCAATGTAGATATCATTACCCGAGATGGCGATGGCCCGGCAAATAATTGCTGTACTAGCAGGATTGTTATACCAGGTCAATTCAGCTCCCAATGCGGACCAGGTGCTACCATTCCATTTGGCAATACGACTAGCGTCAACGCCGCCCGCGGTCGTGAATAATCCCCCTACATAGACATCGCCGTTTAAAGCCGATACGGCAATAGCATAGCAATGATTATTTAGACCATCGCCTAGTGCCGTCCAGTTGCTACCATCCCATTTGGCAATATAGTTGGCCGGAGTGCCCCCTGCTTCTGTAAAAAATCCTCCTGCATAGACGTAGGGACCATGTACAGCTATAACTTGTACGTTGTGATTCAACTCACCTCCCAGCACTGACCACGTATTCAGTGGCAGCGCCGGAGCGTCTTCTCCGGCTTGTGGTCCAGTGATTTTTGTAGAAGCAGCCACAATCCCCTCACACTCATCCATCCGTACATCAAAGCCAGCCAGATTGAGACTACCGGTAAACCCGGTGGTAAGATTGAGGGTGCCGTCCGGATTGAGGAGTTCTGCAATGGGTAATTGACCTGAAGTTAAATGAGCTCCATTAGTGGGACTGGCATGTAGCCAAAAAGTAGTCAATAGTAATGCGATCGTACAGATAATACTTTTCATTTTTGATGTTTATCTAGATTATTAATAAGGGATAGGATTCAAATGAAATGAAGGAGAAAGAACCGAGAGGAGGTTCGAGCATCAACTTTTACCTAATTGTTTTTTTAGCTGTTGTCTAATCTAAGCTGCATCTTCGTCTGGTAAAGCATTCGGAGGAGCCTGACACCACCAACTGCAAATTGAACTACTCCACCTCATCTATGATTCTTTCAACTGCAGGAATGCTGAATTCCAACATTCTTCTGGAGGCTTCTAGGCAATCGTATTGTCCCCGGTGTGCATAGGGGCAATAGGCAGGTATTCTGGTGCCATGAGTTAGGATGCCGACATGGCTTTGGAACAATTGATCCCAGTTTCCCACAGTGGACTCTGTATAAATGGTGTTGATCGCTGCTGTAGGGTTGGCTTTAACGTAGTCCCCTACTGCTATGCAGGCAGGGTAATTGTTGGTTATAAAGTTCTGGAAGACATCCGCCCAGGCTTGGCGACCGCCATTGCTTTCGTTGGCTTTTTCAGGATACCGGTACATATTGTCTTTCAGCAGCGTTAAACCTTCCTGGCAAGTGGTACAATTCTGCTGCAGAGGTGTAGCCTTAAAGCCTACACCCACTCTTTTGCCGGTAATATCCCAAAAGACGAGGGGACAGTAAAAGTGGATAGAATTACCCAAGAACATGCGATTCTGCGGCTGGCAGGGGATAGGAACAGGAGGTGTAGCATCGGATTGAAAAGGAAGTGGAGTTTTGTTATTATCATAATTACTGATCAGGACAGCATTGGGGACAAAGATTCCATTCCTAATCTTTTGGAGTCCAGTTGTGTTGTTCGACGGGAATGTATAGGAGTTTTCAGTATTTTCACTGTCCGTGAAAATTATTTCTACCTCCACGTCTTCTTTTAGCCATTTACCGCCTTCCGTTGTATGCCAGGAAGAACTTTCAAAGTCATTTGCAAATCCATTAGTCTGTGGATCACCAAGGAGGCGTGTACTTAGGATATCGTGTCCGGTATCCAAAGTTACCTCTAGTGCTTCAGAGGTGTAAGTTGTGGCGCCGTTATTCGCACTTAGCTTCACTTTAAATCCAGGAATTTTCTCTGGGTAATACACCTCATTTCCCCATCTACAATTGGTAATATTGTTTCGCCACTTAATTTGCCCATAATTGGCCATCTGGTCGATCGGTCCCAGTTGAAGGTAGAGATTTGTTGAATTCCAATCATCATTGATATTCCCGGACGGTGTATTGGAGTAGATACCAAATCCTATTTTGCCGTTAACGGGATGGCTTTCAGCCAATTCATATGAGATCGATCCCATGTATGGGAAAGCACCTGCTATAAACCTTTTCTTAGCTGGCAACTCACCAGCCTTTCCCTCTTTAAAGACATAATATTCGAAGCCGGCCAAGATGTATTCAGTCCCATCTTCACTGTAAAACTTTAGATCTCCAGTTACTTTGTAAGCATCCTTTCCCCATTTTGAAAACGTATTCGCAGCTGATTTGTCAATTGAGTTAGCGAATGTTTCCGTCAAGTTTTCGTAGGGAATACAAAGAGCACTGGAACCGGTATCAAAGACGAAATCATACCCTTGAACATCTATGAAATCATCATTTTTGATCCGAATCGATGGATAGGATTTGCCATTTAATGGCAATGGTATCATCTTCGATACATCCAAACCCTGCAGATCTTGTGATTGTAGTTCAAGTGTGTTTAAGCAAAGGAAGCTGACTATTACCATAGCCAAGCATTTGAGATTCTTCATTCTCATGATTGTTTAGGTTTTTAGATTTAGCGTAATCAAATGATAGAGAAATGCAAGAGAGATGGCCTTTGCAGGCTTGTGCATTAACTTTTTGAAATGATCCTTCCGAGCTGAGTGATGATCGTAAGGTTCCTGGAAATTTCTGGAGGAGGAATGAAATTTCGAATCAATCCAATCCAATGAAAGGTGATGCATTACATCAATGAAGAGATAGACTAGAATGAAAAGTTTATTGGAGGATACAAGAGGAATCGCTACAAAGATGAGGGCATGAGGAGGGATTTTTTTCGTCATCTTGGTGCGATTTTTCGTCACACATCATTCAAAAAGGAATAAAAACACTCCTATTCAACTAAAAACCAAACATTTAAGCCTCAGAAGGAAATTTCCCATATCGCTTCTTAAAGTTGCGAGAAAAAGCTCTTGTGTCTCTATATCCTACCTCATAAGCTATCCGGTTAATAGAATCATAAGTGCGATCTTCCAATAACTGTAGGGCCTTATGCATCCGCACCTCTTGTAAATATCGAATGGGCGTAAGTCCAGTCAAACGCTTTAGTTGACGTAGGAGTGTAGACTGACTCATCGCGAACTCATCAGCTAATGAAGGAATAGAAATAGAGCTATCAGTATAGTGTTGGAGCACATAAGCTTCGAAGGATTCGAGCCATTGAAGGTCTTCTTGGGAAATTTTGGGCGTGATCTTAAGGGGCTCTGTATTAACAGGTTCGACTTCTACTCTATTCGCTCGATTTTTCAGCAGGTTTTCAATCCGCACCAGCAGTTCTTCCGCGTCGAACGGTTTCGTAAGGTAATCGTCTACTCCAATGCGCAGCGCCTTGAGTTTATCCCGTTGCTCCGCACGAGCGGTCAGCATCACCACAGGAAGATGCCTGGTATCTTGATCCTGCTTCAACTGAGACAACAATTGAAAACCATCCATGACTGGCATCATGAGATCAGAGAGGATTAGATCAGGGAGCCGGGTACTTTCCTGGTTCCCTGCATCTTCCTCGGTCATAATCTTAGCCGTAGCTTTTCTTAGTTTTTCTATGGCCTCAGTTCCATTTTCAGCAGCGACAACATCGTATTGATCTTGTAAGATCAAGCGGATGTAATCTTGTAATTGATAATTATCCTCAACAACCATAATTAATGGGCGGGAGCTCGTGCCTTCCAGGGCTGTAGTAGACACAGAACCACCAAGGACGGCTCCATCGATCGCTTTTTCTGGTTCTGGGATAGGGGAGTCAACATAGGGCTGCCCTTCCGCCAAAAGCAGTGGAAAGCGTAGGATAAATTCCGAGCCCTCTCCTGCGACACTAACCACTTCAAGTTTCCCATTAAACAGCTGAGCATACTGCTGACATAGAGCCAAACCTATCCCAGTCCCTCCCTCAATAGGTTTTTGCTGTTGATTGGTCTGAAAAAAACGATCAAAGATATAGGGTAGTTCATCTGCAGATATTCCAGAACCCGTGTCACTCACCTTTAATTCTAATTGATCTCCAATTTGAGATAGGCTACCTTTAATCTTTCCTCCCACTGGTGTAAACTTGAAAGCGTTAGACAATAGATTATTGAGGATTTGACGGCACTTTTCGCGATCAATTTGCGCAATTACATCTTGATCAACCCCTGATATAAAGGAATATTGGATTTGTTTACGCTCAGCCAAAGAGTCAAACATCGCTGCTTGCTGGGTGACAAAGTAAGAAACTGAAGTGGGCTCCATCTCCAACTTCAACTTTCCTATTTCTAGTTTTCTCAAATCTAGGATATCCTGCAAAAGATCTTGCAAGTGCCTCCCATTTAGATTGGCCATCTTTAATAGCTTGTCTTGTTTTTCTGTTAAACCACCTTCCTTCAACAGAATGCTAATTGGACCAAGCATAAGGGTCAAAGGCGTACGCAATTCATGGCTGATATTGGTAAAAAAACGCGTCTTTGCAACATCTAGGTTACGCAGTTGTTCGGCTTGTTCCAAAGTAAGCCGGTTGGCTTTCCGTAATTTAAATAGATAGAAGATGAGTGCTCCAGAAAACAATAGTGTCAAGGCAATCAAAGTCACCAGTAAAACCGTTCTTTCCCGTACGCGCTGCACCTCTTTCTTTTGCGTCTCTAGTTCCTGTATTTTCTTTTCAACATTGTATTTATTGTCTATCTCTACTACCTTTTCTAGATTCTCCGCTTTTATGGCTTCCAGTTCTATGGTATGTCCTCGGT
>CAJXPD010000440.1 GCA_913057785.1 uncultured Lewinella sp.
CCGTAGGCTAAGTAAGACTTTTTCTAACGAAGTCTAGGCGAAAAAGTCGCAGCTCAAAAACAGGAGTATCTATTGTCGCACTACTTAAATAAAGGGAGATGCCGAATCCATTCTGTCGCTGGATGTTTAGGTGAGCCCCTAGGGCTTTGGCTCTCAGCGCTATGTTAGTCAGACCAAGGCCTGAGCTTGGCGCTACTTTTCCCTGCTTACATTGGCCATTGTCTTGAATAAACATTTCGAGCAGGTCTCCATCCTGGCGTAAGCGGATTTGCAACTGATCACCATTGGAATGCTTGGCCGCATTAGTAATGGCCTCCTTGCCAATTAGGTATAAATGTTGACGGACCTCAGCATTCAACTGCTTTTGTCTGTTTATTCCTTCAATCTTGATCGAGAATGCGATTTGCTTAGGTTCTAGTAACTCAGCGGCGTGATCGTGTAGACGATCAACTAACCCGCCCCAGTTGTCTTTTCTTGCGTCCAATGCCCAAACGGTATCTCGCATTTGAGCCATAGCTTGGCGACTCATCTCTGCCAATTTGCGGATGCGCTCACGTTGGGCTTCCGGTACAGTAAATTCCAAGATTTCTGCCTGCATGGCCAGGCCTGATAAGACCGAACCTACTTCATCATGCAAATCAGCGGATAGTTTAGTACGCAGCTCCTCCACTAGTTCTCTTTGTCTTTTTTTGAAGTTGAGGTGTAATCCCCACAGTAGGGCGGTCAGGAGCACAAAAGGGATACTTTGCAGCGCATAGATTTCTGAACGCTGCCAATCACCTTCGATCAGCTGCGTTGGTGCGAAAAAGCTAAGAAGGGTGAGCAGCAGTACTGGCAGGAGATTCTTGGGGTTATCGCCCAGGATAAATATTCCGCTGGGCTGGGAGAATTTAGTTTTGTGGTAAACGATCGGCTGATCGCTGGACTGAGACGGTTGAAATGATGTAGGTAGCATGTTTGTTGGGTTTGGCTGTAGTGGTTTAGTGTTGAATACAGAGCTAAATTGTGCGGATTCAGCGGAGTTCGGAATGGCAAGCGGGTAGTGGGATACTTGATCGTGGTAAGTGGTCAGTTTTGTCCAGTATCTGGAAATGGCCTTGAAATAGCCTGTATTTCCTGGCAGTTGGAGGTGTAATCACGCCTTAATTGCCCGTTCTGGGCAGCACAGACCCTTCCGATACGATAATATTTCCTAAGCTGTGGGTTAAAAGCAGAAAAAGTGTGCTCGGGCACGCAAATTTATTATCTTTAAAAAGGACTGTTATCGGAAAGAAATACCTTTAGTATGTATTTTAAGCATATAAAATGTGGTCAATTAGCCTTAGGCTCTATTCATTATTGCCTCTGTGCACTCTTCCTACTCTTGTGCACGGCTTGTGTCAAGGAATCTGAATTTCTCCGCCTTGATTTAGAGGAAAACGGAGGATTGGAGCTCCCTGAAGGTTTCGAAGCTATTGCGGTAGTCAATGGTTTAGAAGGAAATGCCAGACATTTGGCGGTGCGTGATAATGGGGATATTTACGTGAAATTGCGGCTGCCTGATGAAAAGGGCGGAAATGCTGTCCTCCGCGATCGCAATGGAGATGGTATAGCAGACAAGATTAAGGTATTTGGCAAATATCCAATACATGGGAAGTACGGAACGGGTATGCGCATTCATCAGGACTATCTATACTTTAGTTCCCAAACCACCGTCTACCGTCAAAAGCTGAGACCGGGGAAAATGCTTCCGGAAGAAAAAATGGAAGTAGTCCTACAAGATGACTTGGGTAAAGCCCTACGTGAACATATTGCCAAGCCCATTGCTTTCGACGATGCCGGACACTTCTACATTCCCTTTGGCGCGCCTTCCAACGCCTGTCAAGAACCCAAGAGGACACCGCTGGCTCCTGGCCAGGATCCTTGCCCACAGTTGGAGAATTTTGCTGGTGTGTGGCGGTTTGACTTAGATAAACTGGATCAGCGTCAAGCGGATGGAGTAAGAGTTGCAAGTGGCATTCGGAGTTTAGTGGGCTTGACTTGGAATCCGGTGGATAAAGAGTTGTATGCTGTTATACATGGCCGGGACGATCTACTGCGGTTATTTCCAGATCGCTATTCTCCTTGGCAGAGTGCGCTCTTGCCTTCTGAGGAATTTGTCAGAATCACACAAGGAAGTAACTACGGTTGGCCTTATTGCTATTATGATCAGATGTCGCAGCAGAAGGTATTGTCGCCAGAGTATGGAGGAGACGGAGAGATAATAGGGCGCTGTAGCACTTACAATAAACCTCTAATCGGTTTCCCTGGACATTGGGCACCAAATGATATTCTTTTCTATCAGGGGGATCAGTTTCCGGCTCGTTACAAGAACGGGGCTTTTATCGCCTTTCATGGATCTACTAATCGAACTCCATATCCCCAATCGGGTTACTTCGTCGGTTTCGTGCCCTTCGAAGGCGGGGAGCCCGTCGGTACCTGGGAGGTATTTGCGGATGGATTTGCCCGTGTAGATACGATCATCAACGTGACGGATGCGGTGTTTCGGCCGATGGGATTGGCGGAAGGACCTGATGGTTCCTTATACATTAGTGATACGGAGAAAGGAGCTATCTGGCGGGTTAGCTACACAGGTTCACGAGAAGACTTTGGGGAAGCCGATTTAGCTCAGATGGTAGCAAATAAAGAACGATTGCATATTCGAACCCCAGATGTGGCACGAGATAGACTAGAGCAACCGGCCGAGGGTAGGGGAGCTCTAACCTATAAAACTTTCTGCGCTACCTGCCATCAAAGCAATGGCAAAGGGGATGGAACCCGTTTCCCTCCGCTCGATGGGGCAGAGTGGGTGCTGGGCGATAAAACCAGATTGATCCAACTGACGCTGCAAGGAATTGCTGAACCCATCGAAGTAAAGGGGCAAACCTACACCGGTGTCATGCCTCAACATGCCTTCCTGAGTGATGTAGAAATTGCCGATGTCCTGACCTTTATTCGGAGTAACTTTGGGAATGATGCCTCAGCCATTACCAGCGAGGAAGTAGCGTCGGTCAGAAAAGTACTGACCGAGGCCACTTCAACGGATTGACGTCAAAGACTAAGAACTAGCTTTTGATAAAATTTCCTTTAAGCGTTGAGCCACGATTCGCTCTTCGCCAGGGTTGAGCATCCAAGTGGTAATGTTAACGGACTCAGCTCCGCCAACCGTTTCAATCGATGGATGACCATCCCTTAATGCTTGCCGGACTTCATTGGGATTGGTTTTTACCACCGATTCATCCCAGTGTATCTTCAGCGATGGCACGTGATTAGCAATATCAGGAATGTGAATCTCCGGTTTCACTCCATTTACCTTCCCAACTGTACTAGCGATATGTCGGATCTGTTGATCCCAGAGTTGCCAATCTTTGTCATGGTCTCTCCCTAGATAATTTTCCAAGGCGATCAACATGGCTAAGATTTCTTCCTTGTTGACTTTCATTCCCCTACCCAAAGTATCTCCCCGTGGAGGAGCGCTCAAACGGGCAGCTTCAATCAAATCTTTGCGACCTAGGAGCAGACCTGTACTCTGTGGTCCGCGCATTCCTTTTCCGCCAGAGAAAGCCACTAGATCGAAACCCATATCGGTATACTTCCACAAATTCTCCACGGGTGGTACGTCGGCAGCGCAGTCATTGAAGGAAGGAATGTTATACTTTTTAGCAGCTTCCAAAAAGCCTTTGTATTGAATCTTCCCTTGGTAGTTGTGCGCATTTAAGAACCACAGCATGGCTGTTTTTTCATTGATCGCTGCTTCTAACTCCTTTTGGGTTTCTACCAAAATCAGCTTCACTCCGCAATTCTTGATGGCGTGGGCGTAGCCGATCAAATGGGATTTCTGTAAGATGACTTCCGTCTTCATTCCCGTAAGATCATTGGGAATGCGCGAAGCTTTTTTCGGATCGTTGCCGGTCAGTACCCCCGCAGTACCAAGCGTTATGGCGGAGGCGGCGCCAGCCGTTACCGTGGCAGCTTCGCAACCGATAAGCTCTGCGATGCGTGCTCCTACTTTATCCTGCAAATCATCCAGATTGACGTATTGTTGGGCTGCATAATTATAGGCGTCCACAGCTTCCTGACGTAAGAGTGAGCCAGTCATAGAGGTATATGTACCTGCAGCATTAATGAAAGTACGAACCCCTAATTCTTTGAAATAATCTCGTCCTACGGTAGCGGATATTGGATTTTTAGCGGCAGCTGAATAGGGATGGAAGAGACTACCCAGGAAAGGTAGGGCTGCCAGTTGACCAAGAAGTTTTCTTCGATTGACCATAAGCTCAAATTAAAGTGATAGAATGGAAAAATTAGGCTTTATTCATCAAGGGCAGCTATACAATCGATTTCCACTAAGGAATCCCCAGGAACCCCGCCGTAGGTAGCCACTGTGGTTCGTACCGGAGGGCTATCACCAAATCTTCCTCGATAAGCCTCATTCATTTTTTTGTAATCTGCTAAGTCGTGGAGGTAGACATTTACTTTTAGCACCTTGTCCATAGAGGAGCCATTTTTCACTAGTTCTTTTTCCAACTCGTCCAGCACATGATTGGTATGGGCTGTAATATCTCCGTCAAAATGTGCCCCCTTCCCGGCGATAAATAGAAGGTTGCCGTAGGCTACCGCCGAGGAGAACAGTGGGCCACCTTTTTCATGTTCGACAACGGATCCCACTACCTGCTTCTGAGCGCTTTTATCTTTTGGGCTACGAGTGCTGGCTTGGACGCTAGCTATTCCTAACATGGCAGCCAAGGTGGTGCCCAATTTCTTGAAGGCACTTCTTCTGGTATTGCTTTTCATAATTGTTGACTGGATTTATGTGTTGATAGATGTATCAGGGTTTGTACAGTGGTCTGGATCTGCCATTGAGGTCCCATACCACTTTCCCTTCTCGAATGGTTATTTCTGCGATAAGTTTTTTATCCCCAATGATCCTATTGCCTGCTGTATCTGTAAAGCCAAATTCGCCATTGGCTACCTGCAATACCGTAATATCGGCAACCGCTCCCACGCTAAGATGGCCTAAATCTTCACGTTGGATGATTTGGGCTGGATTCCAGGTAGATTGTTCGATCACCTCCCGTAAACTCAAGCCAATATTCATCAGTTTTGACATGAGGTTGCTCATGCTTTTCATCCCACTATTCATACTTCCTGTATGCAGGTCGGTACTAATGGAATTAGGGCGAAAGCCTTGTTCGATGGCGGGAACAGCTTGAGAATAGACGAAGCTTCCCCCGCCATGTCCTACATCGAAGATGATACCCCTTTTTTGGGCAGGTTTGATGAAGCTCCGAAGTTTACCCTCATCATCTACAATGGGCATTCTACCTCGTACATCTGCAAAACAATGTGTGAAAATGTCCCCGGGGCGCAACTTCTCCATGAAGAGGACCTCGAGGTTTAAATGTCGGTTTTGCCGACCGAAATCTATCATTACAGGGATGTTTGCTTGCCGACCAGCCTCTACCGCCCTTTCTGTCGGTGCCCAATCCTCTCCACTGTAATGAGCTAACTTAACACCTACAATATGATCCGCATACCGACGAGCCTCCATCGCAGTCAATTTTGGGTCCATATCCCCCAAATTTTGCTCCACTGCGCCACCGGCCATTCCTCCTCCTATAATGTTTATGAAGGCTAGGACACGGGTCTTAGAGCGATCTATGGTTTGTGTTTTAAAGACTTTGAAATTTCGCCACCCAGCGCATCCGGCATCCACCACAGTGGTAACACCGGCTGGGAGACTGAACCCATCGGGCGGTAGCGAAGCATAGCTATTACTTAGGTAAGCATCTGGCCTAGTACCCCAGAAGTGATGGCCATGGATATCAATTAAGCCAGGAGTGATGGTTAATCCTTGTACATCGATTACCTGCTTGGCGCTGGAGGCTGGAATGGAGGCTTGAACGGCTGCGACCTTGCCATCCTTGATGGCGATGTCCATCTTTCCTTCAATATCATTCCTCGGATCGATCAAATTTCCTCCCTGCAAAAGCAGGTCATAAGGTTGGGCTGCAAGCCAGCTTGAGGAGACCAGTAGGAAGATGATGAATAAGCCTATTATGACTGTGTGCGAACACAGTTGAATACCTACTGCTCGGCTGTTTTTGGTAAGGGAATTCATTGGTTATTCGTCGTTTTGCTCTATACAAAATACGAAATTGATTAGAAAGGGCCGAATTCGGTGGGAATTATCTACAGAAAGGATGCCTATAATAGGCTGATAGCGTGAGCATTCAGTCGAATCTGGACCTTTTCCCTCCCCTTATCGGTTGTTTTATCCCAATGGAAGGGCTTCCCTTTCCGACTGAATGCTTACGTACAATAGCAATTTTGTGGTTCAAGTACCATCAGATACTAACTAGCAGTCAATTGCTACACGGGCTGATGATGACTCTTCATCTGTTTTTCCAGGGCCACCAAACCAACAGTTGCTACGATGCTTATCCCTCCAACGAACAACCATAGGGTATCGTAGCCGTAATGCTCTGCCATAT
>CAJXPD010000441.1 GCA_913057785.1 uncultured Lewinella sp.
GGTGCGATTTTTCTGCCTTGTCTGGCCATAAAACACCCTACCAGAAATTTCAAGATTACTATTGTCACACTACTTGACCTTTTTGAAACTTCTGCAGCTGAACATTTTTCCAAGAAGGATATTATACAATGTAGCATTTCTGGACCAAAGACAGAAACGACCAAAACTATAAAAGAGAATAACGCAATTGTTCAACTCAGTGATTAACGGGGAATAGGCAGATTTCTCAACAATTGATTGGTCCTTTGACAAAAAATAAAAACTAATTATGGCACTTCCAGCACTATTTGACCGTATGAGACTCCCTGTTATTGGCGCTCCCCTATTCATTATTTCAGGCCCAGAGTTGGTCATTGCGCAATGTAAAGCAGGCATTGTTGGGTCATTCCCCGCTTTAAATGCAAGACCACAATCGCAATTAGATGAATGGCTCCACCAAATTACAGAAGAATTAGCGGCTCATGATCGAGACAATCCTGATCAACCTGCTGCTCCATTTGCAGTTAATCAGATTGTTCATCGGAGTAACAATCGCCTAGAAGAAGATATGCATACTTGTGCCAAGTGGAAAGTGCCCTTAGTGATTACCTCACTCGGAGCCAGGGAAGAATTAAATGTAGCCGTACATCAATGGGGCGGTATTGTATTGCATGATGTGATCAATGACCGATTTGCGCACAAGGCCATTGAAAAAGGGGCTGATGGATTAATCCCCGTAGCTGCAGGTGCAGGAGGCCATGCAGGTACTATTTCTCCATTTGCATTGATTCAGGAAATCAGAGCCTGGTTTGATGGACCGGTAGCACTATCCGGATCCATTGCTTCTGGAGCTGCCATTTTGAGCGCACAAGCCATGGGCGCTGACCTTGCCTACATCGGTAGTGCATTTATATCTACAAAAGAAGCTAGGGCAAACGATTCCTACAAGCAAGGCATTGTCGATGGGAAAGCGGAGGATATTATTTATACCAACTTATTCACGGGGGTTCATGGCAACTATTTAAAGAAATCAATAGAAAACGCAGGCTTAGACCCTCATAATCTACCAGAGAGCGACCCGAGTAAAATGAATTTCGGTTCCGGCGGCAATACCAAAGCCAAAGCTTGGAAGGATATCTGGGGTTGTGGTCAAGGTATTGGGAATATTGATGAAGTCTTATCGGCAGGGGAATTAGTGGCTAAGTATAGTGAAGAGTATCATACCGCCTCAAAGCGGTTGAATGCTATAACAGTTTAATGAGCTATACCTAGTCATCTTCTCATTTTACGATCAGAATAGAATTGATATTTTCATTGTCGTCCAACTCGACATTGGTGTTCTCCGGGTCTAGGGTCCACACGCCATCTATCACGAATTTATAATGGTACCTGCCCGGCTTCAGTTTTAGTCTACAAACCCACTCTCCATTTTGTTTTACAAATGGATGTATTATGGGATTCCAATTGTTAAAATCTCCGGCAATGGTAATCAGTCTGGCATACATGTAATTGGTCTGCCTCAGCTTGAAGGTAACGTTGGCTTGGATAGTGCCGGGTTCCAATTGCGAAAGAAGGGTATTGATCTTTTGGTTGTCAGGCCTTAATGTGCTTGCTTTTAGATAGTAGGTTTTTGCTTCATCAAAATCGCCACTTTTCAGATGGCAGTCGGCATACTGTAAATAGGAATTGTAAGAAGGATAAGCTGCAACGTTAGACCTATAAGCCTTTTTCGCATCTTCAAAACGCCCCTCTCGCAAGAGTCGGTAGCCAATTCTTCCCATCTGACGTTGGCTAATCAAGGTGGTATCATGATGGATTTGTGATTTATCAAGGTATGCTATGATGGCGTCATCGTACCCGCTTTTAATAATCGCTCTCAATAGCGCCTGATAAGGTTTGTCCTTAGTGCTATAGTCTATCATATCGAAGGCAGGGCATTCCTCATCCCATTCGTGCTGGATAACCTCGGGTACGATTCTGAGCCCGTTCTCGCTGTTGGTCAGAAAGACAATACCTTTTTTAGTAGTAAGGTTGGTAATGGTAAAGGCTTTGTAGGTGCCATTATCTCCCCATTGCCAGATGGCCTTGCCTTTTTTCGTCTTTTGAATGCCCCAACCCAGGCCCCAATGAAGATTGTCCCATGCTGGAACGGCCACTTGTGCGGATAGCATTTCCTTAGTTATGGGCTGCTTCCGTTCAACATCATGCAACAAAGCCAAGATCAATTTGGCATAATCTTCGGCCGTGGTTTGAAGTGAGGCAGCGACATTGCTTCTCCGTCTTTTTCGCTTGGGGATGGGGTATCCCATAAAATCATGTGGCGGAGCAAAGTTGGTTTCAAATCTATCCTCCCAGCTAAAGCTGGAGTTTGTCATTTCTAACGGACGGAATACTAATTCTTCAATCACTTGTCCAATCTCCTTCTGTTGAAGATGTGCGATGACCTTCCCTAGGTACACAAATCCCTCGCCCGAGTAGGAATACCGCTTTCCAGGATCAAATTGTAAGGCTAGCTTTCCATTTCTCCAATTGGGTAAACCACTCGAATGACTTAGCACCATACGGGCAGTGATGCGTTTGTACCTTTCATCGTATGCTAGGTCCTCAAATTCCAGATATTGATAGAGCGGTCTGTCCAGGTCAAATTCACCCGATTCAACCAATTTCATTACGGCATAGGCAAAAACGGGTTTACTCAAGGAAGCCGCCGAAAAAATGGTCTGGGGATCGACAGGTACTTTGGTGTCGTGTGCCCTTACACCATGCCCGCTGTTATAAACAACTTTGCCATCTTCTATCAGGACAATTGATAAACCGGGAATGTCATGTGATTCAATTAAATCGTCAAAATATTGCGCTCGTTTCGTTTGTCCCTGCAGACCATAAGTCAACAAGATGGTCAGGAGAATTATGATATATTTTTTCATTACTATTATCTCTTAGCAACTTTCTTCTAAGGACATTTGATTTTTACAGTGGTTGTATCATTTCATAAATTCTGCCGCAGCACATAAGCTTGTTATCTAAAAAATGACAACATCAATTTCCCTGCATTAATCTCACCACTTACTGCAGGATTCTACCGGGACCCTTCATTCCTGTTTCGGGATAGCCTTAAACGGTCTATTTTGCTCATAAAGTCCTTTGCACTTTAGCATCGCCGCGAAGACTACGTGTTAAACGTACAATGTAAAATCACTTTCTCCGACCACAAAAAGTGTTGGAGAACCAAAAACGATAGACTGTGAATCAAATTACCCGACTGATTTTTACACCTCTTCTATTTATCACAAACATTGGCTTTGGTCAAAACCCGCCGGAGGCTACCGCAACTGAAACCAATATCTCATTTTGGGATCTTCCACTTCTCCAAGAAGCTTTTATCGATGCCGCACCAAATAACAGGAATGATGGTATAGCGGTTGGCTATTTAGCTATTGATAATGACCGTCGCAAAGCAATTCTCAAATTGTCTGAAGAGCTTTCGGACAGTATTCATGGCCAATACGATGGCCTGTTGATCTCACATAACAGTGAGTTGGTGTTTGAGTCTTACTATAGAAGAGGTCGTATCAATCTACCGCATGGACAAGCTTCCGTGACCAAGTCTTACATAACCCTAGCCATCGGCCGAGCCATCCAGTTGGGCTATTTGACCATGGAAGATTTGCACAGGCCCATTGTGCATTTCCTTAAAGATATGGGGCTTGAAAATCTAGCGGAGGGGGTAGAAAACATTACCCTTCATCAAGCCATGACTATGCGTTCAGGGATTCGTTTGAGTGTCGATACGCAGGCATCCATAACTGCAAATGGAGTGGCTAATACTACGCCCGAATTTTTGCAACGTACTACAGTAATTACACCCGAGACACAAACTTTTAAATATCAAGGAATAGATCCCCGCTTAGCATGGCAGGTGCTGGATAGTGTGGTGCCAGGATCGGCCGAAGATTTTATGAAGCAGGAAGTCCTGGCAAAAATCGGAATAACTAATTATGCTTGGGAAGATGATGCCGAGGGTTCAAGTATGATGGCACGCGATATGCTCAAGTTGGGCGCATTGGTCCTCAACAAAGGCAAATGGAATGGTGAGCAGCTTATTTCGGCAAGGTTTTTAGCTAAAGCGACCAGCAAAATCACCAGACCCACAGAAGATTGGATACCTGACACCTTTTTCTACGGCTATTATTGGTATCAAGCGGATATGAAGGTTGGAGATCAGAGCTATAAGGTCAATTTTGCCTGGGGAGGAGGTGGACAATATATTATCACTGTGGAGGAATTGGACCTAATTGTTGCGATTACTGGACATGATCGGGAAGATACGATTATGGAGCAGGTTTCAAAAGTCATCCTACCCGCCTTTGTTGAGGATGAAAGCCTGCCACTAGAAGGCCCGTATCTTGGTCAAGCGCCTCCAGGCTTGGTAGCAGAAGTTTTTGCACCTGGCGTGGTCTCGACGGGCCGCTATGAGTTGTTCAGCGCCTTCACACCCGATATGAAAGAATTCTACTTCGTCAGGTATGATGAAGAGGATAAACCCAGCATGATCGTCTATGAATACAACAATAACCGCTGGGAAAAGACCGTAACCGGGCCAAGAGTAGGGGAGCCCGCCATCTCACCTGATGGCAAGATCATGCATCTCGGTAGGCGATATAAGGAGCGAACCGATACGGGTTGGTCGGCTGTCAAAGAAGTAGAGAAACCTTTCAAAGACTTCCGGATCATGCGCTTAGTGTCTTCTGCTAAAGGGACCTACTATTTTGATGATGCTACGGACGAAGGCCCGATTCGCTATACACGAATGATAGATGGCAAATGGGAGGCACCTAAGCCACTGGAAGTAGACCTTGGGAAATTTAATGCGCATCCCTTCATTGCGCCAGATGAGTCCTATGTGATCTGGGATGATCAAAGGGAGAGTGGTTTTGGCAAGGCCGATATCTACATCAGTTTTCGGCAGTCAGATGGTTCATGGGGCCCTGCTATCCATATGGGAGACCAAATCAATTCCGAGCAATCAGATTCCTATGCCACAGTCACCCCTGATGGTAGGTACATCCTTTTCAACAGAATGATAGATAAAGACAATGTGGATATCTACTGGGTGGATGCCCAAATCATTGAAGCGCTCAGACCGAATAACAATCCCTAAAACAAGTTGAGCTTGCCAGGTATCAAAAATCTTTTTGGGATGGCTTCTAAAAAACTAAAACAATGAAAAACATAACCCGATTAATTTATATCCCGCTTCTATTGATAGCAAACATTAGCTTTGGGCAAGACCCACCAGAGGCTACAGTTGCTCAAATCAAGGGCTCATTCCGGGATATTCCTATTCTCGAAGAAGCCTTTATTGATGCTACGCCGATGGATAGAAATGACGGTATTCTCGTGGGCAAGTTGGGCCTCGATGGCGGTAATAAAGACTTGATTACCAAACTGGCTCGAGATATTTCCTATAATCAATACGGTATTTACGATAGTTTTCTGATTGCTCATCGGGATAAGCTTCTCTTTGAATCCTATTTCACACGTGGTCGCATAAATTTGGCCCACCCCCAAGCATCAGCGACGAAAACCTGGACTGGCTTGGCGCTTGGCCGGGCCATCCAGTTGGGGTATTTGACCATGGCCGATTTAGACAGGCCGCTGGTTAGCTTTCTCAAAGACCTGGATCCAACAAAATTTGTTGCCGGCGCAGAGAAGATCACCTTGAACCACGCACTGACTATGAGTTCTGGTATTCGCATCAGCGAAGAACAGAAAGAAGAACTCAATAAAAATCCCAGCCGGTTAAAGGGCCAGGGGAAGGTGCAAGCTTTACTCGAACATAGTGCACCAATTACAGAAGAATCCCAAGTTTTTAAATATGGTGGCGGTGCAGCTTTGGTGATGCAAGTTATAGAGGCGGTGGTACCGGGATCGGCCATGGACTTTATTGAAAATGAATTGCTGAAAAAAATGGGCATCAGCAATTATCAATGGCAGATGAATGATCAAACCGGCCTACCAGAAGCTGGGTGGCGCACGAGCATGACCTCTCGCGCTATGGTCAAGTTGGGAATATTGACCATGAATAAAGGCCAATGGAATGGCGAACAACTGATTCCTGAGGCGTTTATCGCCAAAGCAACCAGCAGGATCCTCGATACGGGTGATAATGCTGTCTACTTCGGCGGCTGTAAAGGTATTTCTAATGAAGGATATGGTTATTTCTGGTGGAATGCAGATTTAAAAGTTGGGAACAAAACCTATTTCTGTGCAAATGCTCAGGGCGGTGGCGGCCAGTTTATCATCCTAATCGAAGAACTTGATCTAATCGTCGTGGTTACAGGTCATAATAATCGCCATCCCAGTACGCTGCGAATGACCGCAGAGCGTATCCTACCCGCTTTTATTGAGGAATAGCGAACATTTTAAAAATTTGAACTGATTTAAACCTATTCATCTGGACTGCGACCTAAAGCCTTGAATCTCCTGAACTTCAGCTTTTTCCTGGCTGGCTGGCGCCACC
>CAJXPD010000442.1 GCA_913057785.1 uncultured Lewinella sp.
GGCTAGCTGATGTTGGTGGAAAATCTATCTGGCCAGCTAGACAGGCACCAACATCATAGGGTGGCTATAGTGTAAGCGACTCAAGGTGGGCTTCCAGCTTTTCGCGTAAGCCCGCTTTGGTTTCCCCTTCTGTACCGATGAGGTCGGAGAGTGTAATCGTTTCCAACAAATGATCTACAGCAAATTGAACGATCTTCCACAAAGATCGAACAGAGCAGTCTACGGAGTTCGTGCAGAAGTTGTTTTTACCTGAGAATCCGCCACAAAACTTTTCGTCAAAGAGTCGACCTCCTAGGGTATTGAGTACCTCGTTGATTTTGATCTCTTCAGCTGGCTTGGACAAGACATAACCTCCCTTCTGGCCACGTGTGCTTTCAATGAAACCTGCCAGGCGGAGGACGCGGGTCAATTTCCCAACGTAGGCCGCGGACAAGCCCTCCAACTCGCTCAATTGCGGGATGCTTAGTCCCTTATCAGTATCAGCACGTCCAATCCGGAGCAAGATTCTTAATCCATATTCGTCTTGAGCAGAAATTTTCATAGCTAGGGATTTTAAAACATATCAAGGGCGAACTTAGCTTCTTCGGACATCATCTCCTTATTCCATGGTGGATCCCAAACCAAACGAAGGTCTACATCGGTAACTCCTTCGATGCTATAGATCTTTTCCTGAACCTCCATCGGCAAGGATTCAGCCACTGGACAGGCGGGCGAAGTCAAGGTCATCTTTAGAAATACTGCGCCTTTTTCATTGACTGAATGCTCGTAGATCAAGCCCAAGGCATATATATCAACCGGGATTTCCGGATCATAAACGGTTTGTAGTTGCTCGACGATTTGAGCTTCTATCTTTTTTGTGTCCAACATAATTTGGCTCAATTAGCATTTTTGGCTTGAATGGCCAGACCATATAATTTCATCTGCTTTACCATACTTACCAGTCCATTCGAACGGGTAGGTGACAAGTGTTCTTTTAGGCCGATCTTATCAATAAAGTAAAGATCTGCTTCAGCTATCTCGGCAGCTTTCTGATCGGATAGCACCCGTACAAGCAAGGCGATTAAACCCTTGGTAATAATAGCATCGCTATCCGCAGTGAACTCGATCTGGTCTCCTTTAGGTTCCGCATGTAACCATACCCGGCTTTGGCAGCCTTTGATGATATGATCCTCATCTTTATATTCTTCATCAATCTGTGGTAAACTCTTACCTAAATCGATGATGTATTCGTATTTCTCCATCCAGTCCCCAAAAAAGGAAAACTCGTCAATAATCTCCTCTTGTATCTCGTTGATGCTCATATCTAACCCAACATTTTGGCGGCACGCTTCACGCCTTCCACTAATCGGTCTATATCTTCTTTCGTGTTGTAGACTGCAAAGGAAGCCCGCACCGTACCTGGAATACCATAGCGATCCATCAAGGGTTGAGTACAGTGATGGCCGGTTCTTACCGCAATTCCCATCTGATCTAGAATTGTACCTACATCATATGGGTGCGCACCATCCAGAAGAAAAGAGATCACACTCGCCTTTTCCTCAGCTGTACCGATAATACGGATGCCCGGAATCTTGCTCATAGCCTCCGTGCCATATACTAGTAATTCATGCTCGTGCTTCTGAATGGTCTCATGCCCGATTTTCTCCATATACTCTACTGCCGCACCCAAACCTACTGCACCGGCTATATCTGGCGTACCTGCTTCAAACTTATGTGGTAATTCATTGAAGGTTGTCTTTTCAAAAGACACCGTCTCGATCATTTCACCGCCACCTTGGTAGGGAGGCATGGCATTTAGCCACTTCTCTTTTCCATACAAAATACCAATCCCGGTAGGGCCAAACATCTTGTGTCCGGAAAAGGTGTAGAAGTCTACATCTAAAGCCTGCACATCGATTTTCAAATGTGGAATGGCCTGCGCTCCATCCAGCAGCACAGGAATATCCTTGGCGTGGGCCAGTTCGATAATTCGCTCGACCGGATTGATAGTCCCCAAAGTATTAGAAACGTGTACTACCGCTACGATCTTTGTTCTTTCATTGAGCATTTGCTCATACTCCTCCATGATCAACTCTCCCTCATCTGTCACCGGAATCACCCGTAGCTTTGCTCCAGTCTGCTCACAAATCAATTGCCAGGGAACGATATTGGAGTGATGTTCCATTGCACTGATGATAACCTCATCTCCCTCTTCTAAGAACTTACGGCCATAGGAGGATGCCACTAGGTTGATCCCTTCAGTAGTTCCTCTCACAAACAGTACTTCTTTCTCACTAGGAGCATTGATGAAACCTTGCACCAAGTGTCGAGCCTTTTCGTAAGCATCTGTGGCTTCTTGGCTCAATTGATATACACCACGGTGTACATTGGCATGCTGCTGCTGATAGTAATAATCCATGGCCTTTACCACTGCATCTGGCTTCTGGCTGGAAGCTGCACTGTCAAGGAACACCATTGGCTTATTCCGCATCTCTCGCTCCAAAATCGGAAACTCCGATCGGATGGCTTGCACATCAAAGCTTTTATCAGCTGTTATGGTTGACATAATGATCTTATTTATTCACGCCTTAGTGTTGATGGAAAATCAATCTGGCTAGCTAAACAGACACCAACACTTTGCAGGCTTGTGAAAATACCAACACTGGACATTGGACAGGACTCCTAGAATTCTCCTTGGAATTTCTTGGTGATTAGCTCCTCCGAGGCGTTGATTACCTTTTCTTCTGGCATGAAGTCCAATACTTCTTTCAAGAAAGCATGCTGTAACAATGCCCGAGCCTGCTGATCCGACAATCCACGGCTTCTTAGGTAGAAAACGGAGTTCTCGTCCAATTGGCCGATCGTGGCTCCGTGGCTACACTTTACGTCATCTGCGAAAATCTCGAGCTGTGGCTTGCTGTCTACAACGGCTTTAGGAGATAATACCAAACTACTGTTTTGCTGGTAGGCATTGGTCTTCTGTGCGTCTTGTCGCACTAGCACCTTGCCGTTAAATACTGCACTGGCTTTATCGTTGACAATGCCTTTATACAATTCATTGCTTTCGCAGTGAGGGAAGGCATGATCGATAAAGGTCTGATTGTCAATATGCTGTTCTCCACGGCCGAAGTACATACCGTAGAAATTGGTATTCGTAGACTCATCAAGTAAAACCGCTCCCAGATTGTTTCTAACAATGCGAGATCCTAAATCCACTAAGTAGCCAGAATAGGTACTCACTCTATCTTGTCGCACTCTGGTATTATTCACGTGGAAAGCTTTCATGTTTTCATCCTGAATACGGTAATGCTTCAAGTTGGCATTTTCAGCCACGTGGAAACGATTCGCTACATTGGTGAAATAAGGTGCTTCAGCATTCACCGTACCTGTGAAATGCTCAATAATCGTCAATTCTGCACTACGCTCCAAAGAGATAATGATCTGAGGATGCGTGAAAACGGGCTGATCTTCCGTCTCGGAAATGTATAAGAAGTGGATCGGTTTATCCACCACAACATTCTTAGGTACATGAATGAATTGTCCATGCTCTGCAAACGCCATATTTAGGTGTTCGAAAGCATTGTGAACTTGATTCTCTTCATGAAACAATTGAGCTTCGATCAAGGGGCGGAAACGATCGTCCTTCAAGGCATCTTTCACAGGCCAGAGTGTCATTTCCGGCGGCATGCCATATATCTGGGAGTGTTTAGCACTGTAGACTCCGTTCACAAATACCAGCACATAGGCATCCAGGCAAACGATATTGGCGGCTTTCACCTGTTCAGCAGCCAAGTCAACTTCTTGTCCTGCCGCATAAGCTGGCGCTAAGATCCTGGTAGTCGCCGTGTACTTCCAGTCCTCATTTCTCCTAGTGGGAAACGGAGTTTCTGCCAAACGTTCCATCGCAAGCCGTTGTAGGCGTGGGAGTGGCGCATTAGCTTGCCCATTCAGCTTCTGTTCTTTTTCTTGAAACAACTGCTGAAAGTGCATTACTGTTTCTGACTGTTGTTCTAGCAAAGCAGTACTCATGATTCAGCAGGTTTAAAGTGAAGGGATTCCAGCTGCTACTTCTTCCTTGATCCAGTCGTAGCCTTTTTCTTCTAGTTCAAGCGCTAGGTTCTTATCCCCAGACTTAACAATTCGACCATTGTAAAGAACGTGCACATAGTCGGGAACGATGTAGTTCAATAGTCTTTGATAGTGTGTAACTACGATGAAGGATCGATCATCTTGACGCAGCTGATTAACTGCATCAGAAACGATCTTCAAAGCGTCAATATCCAATCCACTATCTGTCTCATCCAGGATGGCCAGTTTTGGCTCTAGCAAAGCCATCTGCAGCATTTCATTCCTTTTCTTTTCTCCTCCTGAGAACCCTTCGTTCAGTGAACGCTGCAAAAATTTATGGTCAATCCCTAGCATATCGGCCTTTTGGCGAATCAGGCGCAACATCTCTACTGGCTTCAACTCTTCTAAGCCTCTAGCTTCACGTACGGCATTTACAGCACTTTTTAGGAAAGTCGCTGTGGTCACGCCTGGAATTTCCACAGGATATTGAAAAGCCATAAAAATCCCAGCCTGCGCTCTCTCATCCACCTCTAACTCTAACAAGTCTTCTCCCAGGAAAGACACATCTCCTCCTGTCACCTCATACTCTTCACGTCCCGATAGGACATTGGCTAGCGTACTTTTACCAGAACCATTAGGTCCCATGATAGCATGCACCTCACCTGGCTTTATGTCTAAACTGATACCCTGCAGGATAGCTTTGTCCTCGATATCTACTTTAAGATCTTTGATGCTTAACATATTCGATTGATGTAGAATTTTAATGTAGAATGTTGAATGGATAATGTTTAATGAAGCGTTTTCCTCGATTAACAATTATTCATTTCACATTATTAATTATCAACTAAAATTATCCAACACTTCCTTCCAAAGTAATGGCCAGCAGTTTCTGGGCTTCCACCGCAAATTCCATTGGCAACTCGTTAAATACTTCTTTGCAATAACCATTTACGATCATGTTGATCGCATCTTCTTCGCTCAAGCCACGCTGCATGCAGTAGAAAAGCTGGTCTTCTCCAATTTTGGAGGTAGTAGCTTCGTGTTCTACTTTGGCTGTATTATTATCTACTTCTAGGTAAGGGAAAGTGTGAGCTCCGCATTTATCTCCCATCAGGAGGGAATCACAAACAGAGAAGTTGTGTGCGTTTTCCGCCTTTTTACCAATCTTCACCAACCCGCGATAAGAATTGTGGCTATAGCCAGCAGAAATACCTTTAGAAACGATCGTACTACGGGTATTTTTACCCAAATGGATCATCTTGGTCCCTGTATCTGCTTGCTGTTTATTATTAGTCACGGCAACTGAGTAGAACTCGCCTACAGAATTATCTCCTTTCAACACACAGCTAGGATACTTCCAAGTAATGGCCGACCCTGTCTCTACCTGAGTCCAAGAAATTTTGGAGTTCTTACCCGCGCAAAGACCGCGCTTGGTTACGAAATTGTAGATTCCGCCCTTACCGTCCTTATCGCCAGGGTACCAGTTCTGTACGGTTGAGTACTTCACCTCCGCATCATCCAAGGCAATGATTTCCACCACTGCGGCATGCAACTGATTTTCGTCCCTCATTGGTGCTGTACACCCTTCCAGATAACTCACATAACTTCCTTCCTCCGCTACGATCAACGTTCTTTCGAATTGGCCCGTATTGGCCGCATTGATTCGGAAGTAAGTGGAAAGCTCCATCGGACACCTTACGCCCTTAGGGATATACACAAAGGAACCATCGCTGAATACGGCAGAATTCAATGCTGCAAAGAAATTATCCTGAATAGGAACTACTGTCCCTAAGTATTTCTTCACCAGTTCTGGATGGTCTTTCACTGCTTCGCTGAAAGAACAAAATATGATACCCAGTTCAGATAGCTTCTCTTTGAAGGTAGTCTTCACGGACACACTATCAATAACCGCATCGACTGCTACTCCAGCCAAGACTTTCTGCTCATCCAAAGGAATACCCAGCTTATTGAAAGTCTCCAATAATTCAGGATCGACTTCGTCCAAGCTTTCGTACTTTGGCTTCTTCTTCGGAGCCGCGTAATAGATAATATCTTGGTAGTCAATGGGAGGATAGTCCACATTAGGCCAGGTTGGTTCCACTAGCTCCTGCCAGTAGCGAAAGGCCTTCAGTCTCCACTCCAACAAAAATGCGGGTTCTTCTTTCTTTGCAGAAATGGCCCGCACAATGTCTTCATTCAATCCCTTCGGTAAAGTTTCGGTATCGATATCACTCGTGAAACCGTATTTATAGTCACTCCGCGTGTGCGCCTCTAGGGTCTGCATGGAATCGCTCATACGCTTATCGTTTTTTAGACTAAATCTAGATTAGGGTGCAAATGTACTATTTATACAAAAAAGTATAAATAAGGTTTAGGCTTTATTTTCTTTTTTTTTGATTTTTTTTTTGCGGGGCGAAATTAGCAGGATTGGGCAG
>CAJXPD010000443.1 GCA_913057785.1 uncultured Lewinella sp.
AAGCCAGGTAGAAGCGAAGCGGTTACATTTGAGCAGAAAATTTTTAAACAGATGAAAAGGCATATTCTCATTTTTGGTTTGCTACTTTGTGGACTTGGGTTGATTGCTCAGCCTAAGCAGATTATCCATCAGAGTTTTGCTGTTGATGAGATGAACAACGTTCAACTGGATTTAAACAGTGAATATGAAATTGAAATGTGGCCGGGGAGCGAAATTCTGGTTGAAACAAAAATCGAACTGACCAACGCTACCAATTCCATCATGCGTTACCTAATCGAAAATAAGCGCTATGCCATCGGTTTGGATACGGTCGGAGAAAGAAGTGTGACGCTCATGTCTATTGACAAAGAAAAACGGGAGATAGAAACCAGCAAAGGGAAGTTGAAAGAAGAGATCATTGTTCGGATTTTTATGCCAGATTTCTTTGAGAAGAAACAGGAACAATTGTGGGTACGCTCCAAACCGCTCGTAACCAAAAATGGAGGAGAGAATGAGGAAAAAGGAACAAATGAGGAAGGTGGCGAAGAAAAGCCTATCAAGAAAGAGCAGAAAGAATAAGCCAATATGCTAAAGGAAATAGAGTTGAAGCTACTGCCCGCTGAAGCAGTAGACGAGGGGTTGATCAAAAGGAAAGTGGCCGAAAAATGCCGCTTGAAAGCAGATCAGATCGTAGCGATAAAACCGACCAGAAGATCTATCGACGCACGAGGGCGTCGCCCATTTGTGCGACTTCGCGTACAAGCCTTCATCAATGAGCCTGTCCCTACGGAGCCGGCTCTTCTCAAACAGTTAAAGGAAGTTCATAATAGCGCGAGAGTAATCGTAGTAGGTGCTGGACCAGCAGGATACTTCGCTGGTTTGGAGTTACTAGAATTAGGATTAAAGCCCATCATATTCGATCGAGGTAAGGATGTGCGTAGCCGACGTCGAGACCTAAGAGCCATTCAACAATTCGGGGAAGTCAATCCCCATTCCAACTACTGCTTTGGGGAAGGAGGTGCAGGTACCTATTCTGATGGCAAACTCTACACTCGATCCCACAAGCGAGGAAATATCGAAAAGGCCTTGAAGCTCTTGGTAGAACACGGTGCTGCAGCGGATATTCTAGTGGACGCCCATCCGCACATTGGCTCCAATAAACTCCCAAAAATCGTAGGCAATATCCGAGAAACGATCCGTCACTTTGGAGGAGAGATTCACTTCGACAGCCAGGTTACCGACCTGATTATCAAAGATGGAGAAATAAAAGGGGTAATTGTCAACGATCAAGAAGAACAGCTAGCAGAAGCTGTTATATTGGCCACGGGACACTCAGCCCGAGATATCTATCAGTTGCTGGCTAAGAAAGGAGTGGAAATAGAAGCCAAACCCTATGCCCTTGGAGTTCGAATTGAACACCCTCAACCTCTAATCGATTCCATTCAATATCGACAAAAACCGCGAGAGCGGGATTTACCCGCAGCCAGTTATCGGCTAGCCTGTCAGGTAAATGGCCGTGGCGTGTTTTCCTTTTGTATGTGCCCGGGTGGCTTGGTCGTACCCGCAGCTACTGCTCCCGGCGAACTCGTAGTCAATGGCATGTCGATGTCCAAAAGAGACTCGCCTTTTGCGAATTCGGGCACGGTCGTGGCGGTGGAGGTAGAAGACCTCCTACCCTACCAACAGCATGGTATTTTTGCCGGTTTAGCCTTCCAACAAGAGATAGAGCAACGAATGTGGCAAGCGGGTGATGGCAGTCAAAAGGCCCCAGCACAACGTCTGACGGATTTCGTAAATGCAAAAACTTCAAAAAATTTACCGGCAACTTCTTATATTCCTGGCCTGTTTGAGGCTCCTCTCCATGAATTACTCCCTAAAAGCATTTTTGAACGACTACGACAAGGTGTTCAGCAATTTGGTAAACAAATGAAGGGATACTACACGTCGGAAGCCAATGTGATAGGCACTGAAAGCCGCACCAGTAGTCCCATTAGAATTCCCAGAGACCGTGAAACCTACATGCACACCTCCATCCACGGGCTTTTTCCTTGTGGCGAAGGTGCAGGCTATGCAGGAGGCATTATTTCAGCAGCCATGGATGGACAAAATGTAGCAAGGGCAGTGGCTCGTTTTTATGCATGAGCACCTCTGAACTTGAGCTAAATGAGCTCATCCGTAAAACTGACTGGATCAAAGAATGAACGCTAGCAGTTGATCCTTTGATCCCTAAATCCTAGGGTAATGAAAGACATAAATGATTTGATCGGTAGAATACTGATTTCCTTCATATTCCTATTTGAAGCTTACGATTCCTTGAAGTATTTCCAGCAAACCAAGCAGACAATGGCCGAATATGGCATTACCTGGCAACCAGATCTACTGCTTACGGTCACGATTTTTTGCCTTTTCCTTGGCGGCACCTTGATCCTGATTGGCTACCGGGCCAGCTTTGGGGCCATTTTGGTCCTTTTGTACTGGATACCAGTCACTTTCATTGTACACTCCTTTTGGAATGATCCACCTGAGATTCACCGAGAAGAGTCCATTCATTTTATGAAGAACATGGCCATCTTGGGCGGCGTCTTCATGGTATGGGTTAATGGCAGTGGGCGATACAGTGTGAAGCGCTTGTTTGCTACGGCGAGAGTACCGAGGAAAGACCGATAAGTTGGGGCTTGAGTATGGTTGGTTTTGGTCCATCGTATTTGGGTCGATGGTCAATAGTATTTAAATCTGATTCATCGCATCTAGTTTTAAGCATATTAGTCTTCCCAAACTTTTCATCCCAATTTCTCTCGTCTTATCTATCTCGTGTCATTGTTGGGCAAACTGCAAATGTTCGATCGCCTACGGACTCGAAAACCATCGACCATGGACTATGGACTTCCAACCCTTCCCCGGCATGAAATAGCCAATAAGCCATAAACCACCTACACTCCTGTCAACGAATTCTCATTGATCTCCAACAAATACTAGAAAGAGTTGAATCTGCAGCGGGCAAAGTTTACCTTTGGAGCAAAATGAAACTCCTAGATATGCGTACGATTGAATTGGGCACTTATCAGATATCAATTGGTGATTTTGAAGTCCCCTTGAGACAACTCCTGCAGGCTAAGGAATACTCCAATGTGTTTGTCATCGTAGATGAAAATACCAAGCGATTTTGTCTACCCTTGCTGCGACAGGTGGTTGCAGAAGTAAAGCTGATTGAGATAGCAGCCGGAGAAGAAAACAAGGGTATCGATACCTGTCAGGTCATTTGGACGCAGTTAATGGAGCAAAAAGCAGATCGTAACTCATTGGTTCTTAACCTTGGAGGAGGAGTGATTGGAGATATGGGTGGTTTTTGCGCTAGTACCTTCAAACGCGGAATGGACTTCATCCAAATGCCGAGCACTTTACTTTCTCAGGTCGATGCCTCCATTGGCGGAAAACTTGGGATTGACTTTTTACAAGTAAAAAATAGTATCGGGCTATTTAAAGATCCACAAGCTGTTCTAGTGGATATCCGATTTCTGCGCACCTTACCTGCTAACGAAATTCGTAGCGGCTTTGCTGAGATTGTCAAACACAGCCTCATTGCAGATCGTGAACAATGGGATCGAATAAAATTGATCCGCAACCTTCAAGATATTGACTGGGGAGACTATGTGTACCCGTCTTTGTTGATCAAGCAGCAAGTCGTAGAACAAGACCCTTTTGAAAAGGGAATTCGAAAAGCATTGAATTTTGGTCATACGGTTGGTCACGCCATCGAAGGACTAGCCTTAGAGTCAAGTCAGCCCCTACTACACGGAGAAGCCATTGCCATCGGGATGATTTGTGAGAGTTGGCTCTCTCATAAGATTATAGGTCTTCCTGCAACAGAATTAGCAGAGATTACCGATTTCTTCCTACGTATTTACGATAGTTACGACCTTAGCCACCTTCCCTACGACAAATTGATACAGCTGATGGCCAATGACAAGAAAAACATTGGTAAAGCGATCAATTTCAGCCTATTACCCAAAGCTGGCTCGGTAGAGATTAATCAAACCTGTGCTCCTTCCTTGATTATGGAGAGCTTGGATTATTACCAAAGTCAACTGCAGTTGGTTTAACTACTATACTCGCATCTTGAACCCGCCAGGTGACAAAGGAGACTAATTCCCGTCTAATACCTGGCTACCAAACCCCTGTCGGAAGTTATCCACATTACTCAAAATACTTATTGGGAAATGTGTCTATGACAGATTTCTGCCGTATTTTTACTAAAACTTAGTCTTTGACTTATGCGCCAAATTATAGACTTCTTTTTGAACGGAACCGATCAAACCTGGCATAAACGGATTGTACGATGGATGTGGTTGGGCGTTTTTGCCGCGGTACTCGGTGTAGCTTTACTATTCTTTGGACTTTCTATGACAGATCTACCTTCTGTAGCTGATCTAGAGAATCCGGAATATGAAGAGGCAACCCTGATCCTAGGATCAAAAGGCGACGTTCTTGGCCGACTGTATACGCAAAACCGGGTTGAAATCCAATATGATGATCTTTCCCCTGTCTTGGTTCAGGCCCTGGTATCCACTGAAGATGAGCGATACTTCAAGCATACCGGCATAGACTTTCGGGCTTTGGGCCGAGCCGTAATCAAGACGGGACTCCTTGGCCAGAAGAGCTCAGGTGGGGCGAGTACCATCACGCAACAGCTTGCTAAGCTTTTATTTACGGGTGTGAAAGCCAATTCCCTACCAAAGCGTATCATGCAGAAGCTGAAAGAGTGGATCATTGCGGTACGACTGGAAAAGAAATATACCAAAGAAGAAATCATTGCTCTTTACCTGAATAAGTTTGAGTTTATCAACGGTGCCTACGGTATCAAAGCAGCCTCAGAAATCTATTTCGGTACTGCTCCTGATAACCTCAAAACAGAAGAGGCAGCGATGCTTGTCGGCATGTTGAAGAACCCTTCCCTATTCAACCCCATCCGTCGACCAGATACGGTTTTACATCGCCGCATGGTGGTATTGAAGCAAATGCAAAAAAACGACATTCTGGATCGAGTCACCTACGACTCCCTGAGAAACCTACCACTAGGGCTCAACTTCAGTCGTCAAACGCATATCGACGGATTGGCGCCGTACTTCCGAATGGAGGTAGCCAAGGATGCCAAAAGCATCCTTTCCAGAAAGGATATCCGCAAGCCGGATGGATCGAAGTACGATGTGTATCGCGATGGACTTCGGATTTATACGACCATCGATTCCTCCATGCAGCGGATTGCTGAAGAGGAGATGATCAAGAATATGAAGAAGGTCCAAAAATCCTTCAATGCCGTTTGGCGTGGGATGAACCCTTGGACCTACAAAAGTGACTCAGAGCACGAGATTCCTTTAGATATCCGGCAAAAAACGCTGACCAAACTGATCCGGAACTCAGACCGCTATCAATCCTTACGCTCTAAATATATTCTTCCGATTGTAAAGGAAATGGCCAAGGAGGTAGACATGACTTTCCACGAAGATGATCGAGAAGTAGAGCGAATTATCCAGGAATCTGAACGCAAAGGTCATTTAGCAAATCTCGTTTCTCGCAGTCTTATTAGTAGTGGTCTCGCCGCTGAACATCGCAAGGCCATGAAGAGCAAGCATTTTACTAGCTTGAAAGAGAAATGGGCAGAGTTACAAAAAGTGGCAGAAGAGGAATTTGATAAGGAAGTGAAGATGAAGGTATTCGCCTATAATGATAAGATGGAGGCGGATACAACCATGAGCCCACTAGATTCGATTAAGTACCACCGGATGTTCTTGCAGACGGGTATTGTGGCCATCGACCCAAGGAATGGTCATGTTAAAGTCTGGGTTGGAGGGATCAATCACAAATACTTCCAATTCGACCACGTAAAGACCCGCCGACAGGTGGGCTCCACTTTCAAGCCCTTTATCTACGCAACAGCCATCCAGCAGCAAGGCCTTTCTCCTTGCCATCAGGTATATGACTTGCCCATCACTATCGCCCCCGGCGATGGCCAATTTTACTTAGGAGAGCCTTGGACGCCGCAGAATAGCCATGGAGAATATACCGGTGAGCTATTCACCCTCAAAGAGGGCTTGGCTAAATCCAAGAACACGCTATCAGCCTGGCTGATGAAGCAGTTGGGTAGTGCGCATCCGGTAAGAGAATTGGTGCATCAGATGGGTATTGATAAGAACAAGAAATATCCAAATGGAAGATACGTTTTACCTCCATCTCCCTCCATTTCTTTAGGTTCAGCGGATTTAACGGTAATGGAAATGACTGGTGCTTACACCACCTTTGCCAATAATGGTTATTATCGCAAGCCCATCTATATCTTGAAGATAGAGGATAAAAACGGGAAGAAAATTTACGAGGCATACAGTAATGCCGAGCCAGCCCTTCGCCAAAATCACAACTACGTGATGGTGGATATGCTTCGGTACTCAGGCACAGG
>CAJXPD010000444.1 GCA_913057785.1 uncultured Lewinella sp.
CATCTGACATCTGACATCTGACATCTGACATCTGACATATAACCTCTTATTAAATCCATAAACCACAAGCATGACACACTTTTCTTTACCCACAATCACTCAGAAAATGACTCAAACAAAAAGACTCTTTTTTCTGCTTTTGTGTCTGGCCATCGGGCAGGTGCTCGTAGCGCAGACTACCTACACAACCACCGCCGATGGCGATTGGGATGACATAGCTAGTTGGGATGCCAATGGAATCCCTCCTGAACCTATTCCTGCGAATGCAACAGTCGAAGTAGGGCATCGCGTTTCGATTGCTACCAATAAAACCAACGATGGTACGATTAACACGAATGGTTCTGGTCGTATAGCCGTTGCTACCAATGGAGCCCTGACCAATAACGGTACCATTAATGGGAACTCTGCTTCTGCTAGTTCTGTTGAAGGAGCATTAGAGGCTTTTAGTGGAGGATCAATAGTAAACAATAGTGAAATAGTTTTAACGAAAGTGGGGGCCAATCAGCCAAATATCGTACTATTTACCGGGGGAAGTTTAACAAATAACTCTGGTGCAACCGTAGATCTTGTCGATGGTGATATCGGTTTCTTTGGAACAGGTTTGCTCACAAACGAGGATGGTGCCCTAATTAAGATAGGTGGCCCTAGTTCAATTAGAACAGCGTCTACTGGCACTGCAGTATCTCTAAGCAACGCAGGAACAATAGAGAATAATGGATTCCTTCGTGCAACTCAGGGAGAAATCAAAAATTTGTCTACCGGTGTCATAAATATGACTAGTGTAGGAGGGAGCTTTTCCGGAGCTCTTTGGATACTGCGATTGCTAACCAACGAAGGAGAGATCAATTTACTTAATAGCAGCGCCTCTATTACATTATTTCAAAGTACGCTTGACTCCAGCACAGGTGTCCTCAACCTAAACGATGGTCGTCTTAGCGGTAATGGTTTTCTAATAACGCCATCTGTAAGTCACAATGGCTTTTTATTACCAGGTTGGACACAACCTCCTGGCCCTGCTTTCGCCACTATTGACATTACCGGAACTTACCAGGGAACTGGTACACTGCAAATTAGAATTCAGAATCCGACGTCCGGCATTGCCTCAAGCGAGTTAACCACTACAAGTTCCATTGACCTTAGCCAACTAGGGTTGCGTCTACCTGATGGAGGTTATGACCCACCAATAGGTGCTAGCTACAGAATTATCACAGCGACCGGAGGGGTGACAGGCACATTTTCCAGTACATTTCTGTATAACCTCCCTACAGGTAGAGAATGGCGAGTCGAATATGGTACTGACTTTGTGAATGTAGTTGTAGTGGATGATAGTGCCTGTGAACCCAGCCCCATTACCTGTCCAGCCGATATCACCATGGACAATGACGATGGAGACTGTGGGGCTATTGTAACCTTCACCCTACCTTCCGGAGCCACGGCTTCACCTTCCTCTGGCTCCTTCTTCTCCGTGGGTACTACTACGGTAAATGTAACAGGAAGTGACGGCTGCGATGGCACCTCCACTTGCAGCTTCACCGTCACTATTAACGACACCGAAGCTCCCGCCATCAAGTTTTGCCCTAATCCAATCGTCAATTTAGATAATACGAACGATAGATGTGGAGCCATCATAGTCTTCAGTCCTACTCCCGAGGACAACTGTCCTGGAGCTAGTATTGAACAGACAGAAGGCCCGGCTTCAGGTTCGCTGTTCCCGATTGGATCTACTACTGTTGTTTTTGTAGCTACTGATGCTGCCGATCTTACCACTGAATGTCGCTTTACGGTTAACGTTACTGATAATCAAAAACCAGAAATCACTTGTCCTTCTAATGCTACCGTAGGCACCGATGGTGGCTTATGTGGAGCCGATATACATCTTCCCGCTCCTAGTGCTGATGATAACTGCGGGGTAACGCAACTCAAAGGTCGCTACCGCCTAGTTGATGAAAATGACAATCCACTAGGTAGCTATACTAGTCGAATGAATGATCCTAGTGGTTACCTAGCCGTAGGGCGCTACCAAATCAACTGGCGCGCTAAGGATGCAGCGAATAACAAACGTTCCTGCTCCTATTATGTAACTGTAGAAGATGACGAAGATCCGACCGCGGTTTGTAAAGATGTAGCCGTTGATTTCAATGGAGAAGCTAGTATCGACCTCATGGTAAGCCAGGTGTGGAACGAAGCCGCAAGCGATGATAATTGCGGAACAGTATACTATGTTAGTACTTCTCCGTCCCTTAGCATCAGCTGTGATGACTTGGGTAGCGTAGTCCCATTGACAGTGACGATCCGGGATGAGGCAGGAAACACAGATCAGTGTACAGCTGATGTAACCGTCACCGGCCTACCTTGTGGCTGGTCGGAAGGTCCTGATGATGGCAGCCTCAACTGCCCTGGCGATACAGATGTAGACTACGATGTTGATGACGAAAGCTTCTCCATGAGCAGCGATGGTTGCTGGCAAGGTTCTCACGATCCGGACAAAGCCGCCTACGTATACCAAGAGCTATGTGGTGATGGAACCTTAACCGCTCGCCTGGCTAGTATCAATACCGCTGGATATGCCGGTCTGATGTTAAGAGAAATACTTGATCCTGAGTCACGCCGTGCAGGCGCGCTGAAAGACTTCTCTACACGCCGTGTACGCAGAGAATATCGCTCTTCTTATGGTGGTTCTGTAGCCCGTATCCACTCCAATCGCAGTCGTGTTGAATGGTTCCGTATCGTACGTAAAGGGGATGAGATCAAGTCTTACACGAGCACCAATGGTAGCTACTGGAGACTATTGTACCGTGTAGTGATGCCCAACCTAGACGACTGCGTATACATCGGCTTGATGGCCTACAGCAAGGATTCTTCTTCTGAAGTAGAAGCTGTATTTGATAACGTAAGCTTCAGCGGCTCCGGCAGCAGCTTGATTGACAACAACAATAGCTTGCCCAATAGCTTCACCGCTTTCGATACTGATCTATCCATCGAGCAGCCAGAAGTCAATATCTTCCCGAATCCATCCAACGGTCAGTCGCAGATCGAATTGAATGGCTTCCAAGAAACGCCTGCTCAGATCATGGTACGCGATGCCTTTGGCAAAGTCGTTCGCCAGATCGAGGTGGATTACCCAGAAGGAACAGTACTACCACTAGATCTACAAGACATGCCTGCCGGCTTATACCTCATCAGCGTTATGCAGGAGCAGCAGCAGGTGATTACTAAGAAATTGATGATTCAGAAATAAGACCTTAGCTGACAACCAAAGTTTTTGAAACTTCGGTTGTCAGCTATAAAAACGGCTGTGCGTAGTTTGTAGGGTTTCACATAAAAAACTAATAAAAAGCAACAGCAGGGTGATGGAAGAATTTTTGAACGAGCTTATGATTTTCAGCTAGTTTTTGGATTTCGGTAATTACCCTGCTTTGTAGTTCTTTGAAGTTATTGAGGCATACATTTTTTAAAGCCACATTTTTGAGCCAATGCCAGACCTGTTCATCCACATTAAGTTGTGGACTGTAGGACGGCTGGATAACCAAGTGTAATCGTTTAGCTTCATCATTATCGGCTAAATAAGCTCTGAGTTTTTTGGATTTGTGAACAGAGGCACCATCCCAAACAATCATAATTTTGGAAGCGTTCCTGCTCAACAGAATTTCCAAAAACTCAATAATGGCGTCCGTATCATAGGGACTAAATCGATAATGATAAAACAATGAACCTTGAGCACTCACAGCACTGGCCATATAGAGTCGATCAGAAACTCCAGAATTTATTCTGATGGAAGGTCTCTGTCCTCTAGGAGCATAGGTAGTACTGATGTAAGGGCTTAAGGTAAAAGAAGCTTCATCTGCATAGAAAAACTCATAGCCTTCATTCTTCGCTTTTTTTTAGCATTGGAAGCTTCTGGGTCTGCCAACTTTCTACCGCTTGATTATCCTGACGATAGTCCTTGGCCTGAGGTCGTTGACGACTAAATCCAATCTTCTTTAATAAGCGACGAATATGCTCTAAGCTGTACGGCTTACCAAATTCAGCTTCCACTACCTTAGCTATACGTTTTAGGGTCCAACCATCAGTTGGAAAACCCCAGGCTAAGGCCTCGGCTTTCAAAATCTGCCCCAGTTTAGTTAAGTCCTCATCCTTAAGTCCCGCAGGTCGACCCGGAGGAGACTTAATCTGCAATCCGGATTTACCTTTTTGCCGGTAGATCTTAAGAATTGTACTCACTCGACTTTGAGATAACTGACTCAACTCAGCTATCTTAACTTGAGTATGACCTTCTTGATGAAGCTTTACTACTAGCTCCAAGCGATACTGCTTAGCTGTTTTGCCCTGGACTTTCATGCCTTGATATTTCAAACAACTATAATATCACTTTTTTTCGTGAAATGGTAGAAACTACGCACAGCCGTTTTTTGCACTTCTCCATCTCCACCCCACAATTATCCACCCACTCCTTACACCTATCCATCTCACCCTTTACTCCATCTTCTTTGTACTAGATTGAGCCTTTTCCCCGCGCCTCCCCACCTGATCAATTTGGTTCGCATTCTCAAACATCAAATCTATACAATGAAGTTGATCCCAATTTTATGTCTACTGTCTTGTCTAGGCTTTTCGCAACCGGCCATGGCACAAATCAAATTAGACAAACTAAAGAAGTCTAAAAATGAGTTACTAAAAAGCAAGAAATCCAAGCCCACTGCTACACCTAGCAAGGCTACTAGCCCTAAATCATCCAAGGATAATGCAAGCTCCAGCACACAATACAAACCGGCCGAAAAAGGGTACGAGGGTCCCGCCAAAAACGAGTATCGCACGCTGCAAAATCGCCTACAACTCGCGGCCAAGTACATCCAGAAACTAGAAACTGCCACCAGCGATTATCAGCGGGCAGATGCACAAAACAGTGCTGAACGCTATCTGGATAAGTCAGAAGCTGATCTCGCCAAGGTAGCCCAACTTGATCCTGCTTTGAACCTAAAGGCGGAACGGAAAGCTTTTCAGGACTACACAGCTGCCCTTGCAACAGCAAGCGATCAGGCTGAATCAGCCAGTACCACCAAAGCCAACAACAGCAAAAGGGTGTTTAAAGCCAATCAATTTGTGGATAGCATGCTTGATTTGCTGAAGTTCAACAAAGGAGATAGGCTAGGGGAGTACTATACCTATGCCGATCTTCAAGAAATGGCAGCTGATCAATCCATTAAAGGCAATACGGTTTTTATTTTCCGTAAAAACATGGAGGAATTGAGTGGATTATTGGAGTCGGCCAATCTCAATTCCTGGTTTAGTACGCTCCGCCAAGACGTCAACAACTACCAAGCAGCCAAACAATTCGAAGAGGCCGAAGAGCTACTCGCCTTTCTCGAGCCCACTGTCAACTTCTTGGCCGATGCCTCCTCCAACTTCAGTCGGCTCAAGCAAGATGCCGACCACTTGCTAACTTCCTACCGAAAAAAGAGCCAAGAACGGGCAGCAGCCGTTTCTACCGGAGCATTCCATCTCGCCCATCTAAACCAAATCCTCTTATCACCCGATGCTATAGAAGTGGGCCAAGAAGAGGCCAGCCAATTCAAAACGGAATTCAAGGACGACGAGCCCATCCGCGCCATCCTCTACCTCGATCGCCCCTTGAAGGACCTGACCGGCAACTATGGCTACGTCCCCATCAACCTCTTTATCGATGATCCGGACATGAAAAATGGCTGCGTATTGCAATACGACTACAGCTGGTTTACCTACTTAGATGAATTAGAAAAAGGTTATCTACTCGTAGATATCAGTCCGAATTGGGATGACTTCCGTCCGCGCTACAAGGCCATCGGCCCGGAATCCTTTGCTCGCTGCTTCGCCGGCTTATCTCCGGGAGAACACGAAGTCACCATCAAGCTGGGCCTCACCTCTGGCTCCGGCTGGGGCAAAACCTTCGAAACCACCTTCACCCTGGAAGTGACTGAAGCCGGCCTGGCTGCCTATGCCCGCCTCCAAAAAGACCTGGAAGAAGCCCGTCAATGGACCGAAAAACACGACGCCAAACCTATGGTCGACGCCTCCACCGAACAAGGGCTATTGAAAAGCCTAGAATCGCAGGTCAATGGCGCAAAAGGTACAAAAGTCATCATCAAAGACCGAGATTGGACCTATGTACGTAATCGCCAAACTGCCGACACCATGGGCAAGAAGGTAGCGGCCGAGGTATTCTACACCGGGTCAGATGGCCAATGTTACGCCCAGCGCGTTTACGCCTACTACAAGGCCTTATCCCACAATCAGTTTGAGGATAGGGTGGAGGCGCAGTTGGTCAATCGGCCCTACCGGGTAGATTGTCAGTGATGCAAAGAACCACAAACTGGGATAGCTGTGCGTAGTTTAAAACCAGCTGTGCGTAGTTTGAAACTACGCACAGCTG
>CAJXPD010000445.1 GCA_913057785.1 uncultured Lewinella sp.
AACCAGAGAAATTTATGTTACAAAGTACTAAGTGTATCTCCTCCCCTTTTGTTCGTACACAAAGTCGTGTAGATTAAGGGGTTGCTAGCAGAGTGATGTAGTATTTTGTTCAATTCTTCAAGCCAAAATATCCTTCACCACTTGCCCATGCACGTCCGTTAATCGAAATCTTCTTCCCTGATGTTTGAAGGTAAGTCTTTCATGATCGATACCCATTAAATGTAGCAGTGTAGCTTGAAAATCATGAACATGAACTGGATCTTTCACGACATTATATCCTACATCGTCGGTTTCTCCATAACTAACTCCTGGTTTGATACCGCCACCGGCCATCCACATGCTAAAGCAATAGGGATGGTGATCACGCCCGTAGTTATCGAGAGTGAGGCTTCCCTGGCAGTAATTGGTACGACCAAACTCGCCTCCCCAGATAACTAGGGTATCCTCCAAAAGTCCACGTTGCTTAAGGTCCTTTATTAAGGCAGCGGAAGGTTGATCGATATCTCTACACTGTTTGCTGAGGTGATCTGGCAGGTCATTGTGCTGATCCCAGCCTTGATGATACAGCTGTACAAATCGCACACCCGCCTCAGAAAGTTTTCTGGCCAGTAAACAATTGGCTGCATAAGTGCCGGGCACCAAGCAATCTGCTCCGTACATTCTGACAATATGCTCTGGTTCCTTGCTTAGATCCGTTAGCTCCGGTACGGCCGTCTGCATCCGATAAGCCATCTCATACTGCTGGATCTTGGTTTGAATTTCTGGATCGCCGAAATCTTCGTAACTCTTTGCATTCAGCTCTGCCAATCGGTCCAGCATTCGACGTCGACTGGGACGATCCATGCCTTCCGGATTGTTCAGATACAATACCGGATCTTCTCCGCTGCTAAACTGTACCCCTTGGTGCACGCTATCCAAGAACCCATTGGTCCAAAGCTTCGCATACACCCCCTGACCATTACCTTTTCCACGCGAGAGTAGTACACAAAAAGCCGGTAGATTTTTGTTCTCACTACCAAGTCCATAGCTCATCCAAGCTCCCATACTAGGTCGGTTACCTTGCTGGGCGCCGGTTTGCATGAAAGTTAAAGCCGGATCATGATTAATAGCCTCGGTATGCATCGTACGAATAATGCAGATATCGTCTACTATGCTAGCGATGTGCGGAAAAATTTCACTTACCCAGGCGCCAGATCTACCATGCTGGCTAAATTCAAATTTAGAACCTACCAAGGGAAAGCGATCCTGTCCGGCTGTCATTCCGGTTAACCGCTGGCCATTTCGGATGGAGGCAGGGAGATCTTCGCCAAACATCTCTCTAAGCTTGGGCTTATAATCAAAGCTTTCCAATTGAGATGGCGCCCCGTTCTGAAAGAGGTAGATAACCCTTTTGGCCTTTGGAGCAAAATGAGTTACGCCTAGCGGTAAGTCAGTAGTCTGGTCCTTTCCTCCTTTAAAAAGATCAGGTACCAATAGGGAACCTAGTGCAGCGCTTCCAAGGCCTACACTTAGCTTCCCTAAAAAGTGTCTTCTGTTGACGTTTAGTTTATGTTTAAAAAATTCGTTGGACATGATGATGGATTGCTAAGTTTTAGTAATAGCTTCTTCTAGATTGTAAATGGTGTGAATGGTTTGCATAAATGCAGCCAATTCCGCGTCATTTTCCCATCCTAACCTAGGTGCTTCTCCAATATCTACAAAGGCTTGTGTACGATCTGGATTCTCTTCAAAGATCAGTTTCTCCGCTTGGAAAGCCTCCAGGAGTAAACTTGACTCCGCTTCAGTAATCGGACGACAAATGATGGTTTGGAAAGCCGCCGCCAACTTCTCCTCGTAGGATAGTGCACTATCTATTAGCAACTGCTCGGCCAAAACTCTGGAAGCCTCCAGTACGTGAGGATCATTCAGCATCACCAAGGCTTGCAAAGGCGTATTGGTGCGAAGTCGCTGAACCTCACATTGGTCCCGATTAGAGGCGTCGAACATTAACATAGAGGGAGGAGGGACGGTCCGCTTGATGAAGACATACATTCCTCGACGATATAATTTAGGACCGTGATCTTGAATATAATTCATCAAGAGGCCTCGCCCTGATGTAGCTACGACCCAGATATCTCCTGGTTGATAGGGTTTTACGCTAGGACCACCAATTTCTGGGTTTAGCAAACCACTGCTAGCCAAAACATGGTCTCGAACAACTTCAGCCTCGAAACGTAGCCTAGGGAAATGAGACAAATAGACATTTTCTGGGTCTTCATCCAGTTGTCGTTGGCTGACTTTTGCAGATTGTTGATAGGTGGCTGACATGACAATGGTCTTAACCAGCCCTTTGATATCCCAGTCATTTTCTCTGAAACTAATAGCCAACCAATCCAGTAACTGCAAGTGAGTCGGTAGATCACCTTGCATTCCAAAATCTCCAGAGGTGGCCACGATACCCCTACCAAAAATCTCTTGCCAAATTCGGTTGACAAAGACTCTAGCCGTCAATGGATTTTCATCAGCCAGCAGCCACTGAGCTAAACCCAATCTGTTGGCTGGGAAGCGCGTGGTATCGAATTCCATGACCGCAGCAGGCATACCAAAGGTTACTTCCTCTGCTGGAGCATCGTAGATACCTCGATCGAGTACATGGGTGGAACGAATGAGGTTGGAATCTTTCATCACCATAACCTCCACAACGGCCGTATCCTTCTTATTAATAAAATGTAACATTTCCTCAACATCCTCATCAGAGATAGCCATATTCGGTGGATCTGCGAATGAGGCATCGATGGTACCAACCAAACCTTTTTCTGGCACTTGATTAAAGAAAGTAAAAGTACTGTAGTAATCTTTTTGCGCAATCGGATCGTATTTATGATCATGGCATTTAGCACATTCAAAGGTCAATGCTAGAAAAGCCTTACCGAATGTATTGGTGCGGTCAGTAACATACTCGATTCGGTACTCCTCGTCAATTACCCCGCCCTCTTGCGTAATCTTATGATTCCGATTGAATCCTGTTGCCAGTAAAGTTTCCTTATTGGTTTCTGGCAATAGGTCCCCCGCAAGCTGCCAAGTCAAGAACTTTGCATAGGAATAGTTTTCGTTGAAAGCATGTATCACCCAATCCCTCCAGGGCCACATGGTTCTAAGACCATCATCCTGATATCCGTGACTATCAGCATAACGGGCTACATCCAACCAAGGGATGGCCATTTTCTCTCCGTAGTGCTTCGAAGCTAATAGCTCATCCACCACCTTTTCGTAAGCATCTGGACTTTCATCTTGTGCAAATCGCTGCTGCAGATCCAGACTTGGAGGTAAGCCGGTAAGGTCAAAAGCTAGACGCTTGAGAAGCATATGTTTGCCTGCCTTTTCATTGGGTTGAAGGCCAATCGTATTCATCTCCGCAAGGATGAAATGGTCAATTTCATTCTGTGCCCAGCTTTCTCGCCCCACCTGAGGAACGGGAACGGGCTTTGGAGGGATAAAGGCCCAATGTGGCTTGTATTCTGCTCCCTGCTTGATCCATTTCGTCAGTAGTCCCACTTCTTCTGTGCTTAACGCCAAGTTGGATTCAGGAGGTGGCATCATCAAGCTGCTATCCTGAGTAGTAATTCGTGAGTAGACTTCTGAGGCCTTCAGGTTACCAGGGACTATTGCAAAGTGTTCTGGCTGATCTTTCAAGGCAGCATAGGCACCTGCCTCTGTGTCTAGGCGTAGACCGGACTCTCGCTTATTGGCATCGGGTCCATGACACTTAAAGCATTTATCTGAGAGAATGGGGCGAATGTCAAAATTGTAATCCACCTGGGCTGTTTGCCCTCCGATAGATTGCATGCGACATTGCCAGAGCAGGAAAGAGATGGCAATAAAACTAATTATAACCCATCTTGGACGAATCCCATACCTGGAATACGGAGTCCTATTCATTTGTGTGATGTTTCGTTTTGTAATTGAAAAATCAGGCAGATCAGCAATCCATTAGCCTACAAGACCGCTGCCAATCTGGGATACTAGTAACCAGATGTGAAACACCTAGATGGTACTAGATACCCAATTAATTTTTACAGTACAATAGTAGAACTTTGGAACAAGGCCACTATTCGTCAAACTTACACACAAAATTTGAAAAGAACCGCGGTAAAGGCGGGATTCTTAGTCAGCAATAGACAGATCTGGGCTGAAGTCTGAGGGGCTTTAGATCCCCTCATTTGTCCAAGCTCCATTGACCAGTCGCCAAATATCTTCCGGGTTGTTGTCTTTTAAAGCAGCTGGCAATAAGGATTGAGGAAAATCCTGATAGCAGACTGGTCTTGCAAAGCGTTTTATAGCATTCGTACCTACTGAGGTAGTTCCTGGAGCCGTAGTTGCCGGATAAGGACCTCCATGAACCATGGCATTGCAAACTTCAACACCGGTTGGAAATCCATTAATGATAATCCGCCCCACCTTGCGCTCCAAGATAGCAAAAAGGTCTTGGTAGTTTTGTAGGTCCTCTTCAGTAGCATGGACCGTAGCTGTCAGATGTCCCTCTAGCTCTCTAGCCGCATCTAAAATCTCTTCCCGTGCTTCTGCTTCCACTATCACGCTAGAAGGCCCAAATACCTCTTCGGCCAGCTGTGGGCTATTTTTCAAAGCAGAATAATTCGTCTGAAAGACCTGGGCCTGCACCGCATTGGCAGTACTTGCAGCAGGTCCAGAAGCCACCTTTCCAACACCAGTGTTGATTAGATTCCCAATGCCTCTTTCAAAGGCATTCTTTATTCCAGCTGTCAACATGGTTCCCGCCTCAATGGACTCAACCGCAGAAACAAGTCGATCCATAAAGCTTTTGGAAGCCTCCCCTTTCTCCATCAGTACTATGCCTGGATTCGTGCAGAACTGCCCCACCCCTAAGGTAAGCGAGGAGGCTAATCCTTCCGCGATGTTTGCTCTTTCTTTCAGTGCTCCTGGTAAAATGAAGACGGGATTGGTGCTGCCCATTTCCGCGTAAACTGGAATTGGAACTTCTCTCTGATTAGCAAGATCAAATAAAGCTTTACCTCCTCTGAAAGAACCCGTAAACCCAACAGCTGTGATCAAGGGGTGCTTAACCAAATTCCCTCCCAATTCATGGCCTGCTCCTTGTAACAGAGAAAACACACCTTCTGGCATTCCTGTTTTCTTAGCCGCCTCTATAATGGCTGAAGCCACCAGTTCTGAAGTTCCAGGATGTGCGGGGTGTCCTTTAACAACTACCGGACAACCAGCCGCCAATGCTGAGGCGGTATCTCCTCCAGCGACGGAAAAGGCCAGCGGGAAATTGCTGGCGCCGAATACTGCAACTGGCCCCAATGGGCGAAGCATGTGGCGAACATCCGCTCGTGGAAATGGCTTCCGTTCAGGCATGGCCAAGTCAATTCTAGCGTCTACCCAACTCCCTTCTCGAAGCACTTGCGCAAAGAGTTTAAGTTGCCCCATTGTTCTGCCTCGTTCCCCTGTTAAGCGGCCTAAAGGTAGTGCCGTCTCCTGGTGACAACGCTCTAAAAGTTCATCTCCTAGATCAAGTATTTCATCTGCTATCTGATCTAAAAAACGCGCTCGATCTTCCGCGGAAGTTCTCGAATAGGCCGAAAAAGCTTCTTCCGCTAATTGCGCTGCTTGTTCTAATTCCGCTGTAGTAGCAACCTTAAATTCTACTATCAATTTTTCATTGTTCACAGGGTTAATTCCCTGGAATGAGGTAGTACCTTCTGCTGATCTTTTTGTTCCAATGAACTGAGCACCAGTAATTGCCATGCTGAATGTTAAATTTTATGGTGTGAGTCTGGGGCAACTCCAGTTATTCGTATAGCCCCAGCACAGATTCACTTAGATTAACTTCTCTTTGAGAAAAATATCTTGATACAGACTTCCTATCGCACTCCTACATAATTGATCAATGTCCCGATTCCATCTATTGAAATCTGTACCTCGTCGTGTTCCACCAAACTAAACTCGTCAGGTGGAATGATGCCAGTTCCCGTCATCAGGAAACAGCCATTCTCAAAGCTGGAGGCAAGATAAAGATATTCCACTAACTCTTGAAAGGAACGCTTGATTTGAGCCACTTTTATGGATTCTTCAAAAACCGCTTCCCCACCCCGAATGATACTCAGCTTAATTGTAGTTTCTCGGTCTAGTGGTTCTTCTTGAACTAATATTCCTGGCCCCAGGGCAGCGCTACCATCATAAACCTTGGCCTGGGTCAGATATAGCGGATTTTCTCCTTCGATACTACGAGAGCTCATGTCATTCCCACAAGTATAGCCTTCTATCGTACCCGTCTGGCTAATCAACAATGTTAATTCTGGTTCAGGGACATTCCAATTCGAATCCCTCCGGATGTTCACCGTACCCCCAGGTGCAACCACTTTATAGTACGGCGCCTTGAA
>CAJXPD010000446.1 GCA_913057785.1 uncultured Lewinella sp.
ATCCACCGGCCAAAGCGTAGTGAACACGCTCTTGCCGCCAGCGTAGGAAACTGCTCTAGCCAAGCTTATTAGCCCCTCCCCTCTCTGGTAATAGCCTACCCCAGTTTTACAGGCTGATAATACCACCATATCTGCATTTAGCGTGTAATTATAAAGATCATGCACATAGAGCTTTTTGTAAAGGCCGGCAGAATCTGGATGAGCTAGAGCCAAATAACTAAAATCTCCTCTGCGGTCATCAACTACCCCATGTGTAGCCAGCAATAACATTCTGTATTGACTAGCTAACTTTTTGAAAAGGCCCAAGTTTGCACGTTTCCCATAAAATGCATCGCCATCAAAGATGCTACGTACGCTATCTGCTTCCGATCGACTAGCCGGTAAGGTTGGCAAAACTTGATCCCCCAGGTCCACAGATCTCCAAACACTATTATCGCCTAAATGAACGGTATCAATTGGTGAAAAGGGAGCCAAAGCCAATAGTTCTCCATTGGTCACCTCCAAATGAACCTTATCTCGCATTTCTTTCAGAAGAGTGGCCGAATAGCAGTAGCTGATCTCTCGGCTAGCAATCAAGTAATGGTTGTGGCTATGATCATACCTATTTTCCGGTAGCTTTGTCAGCAGTAGCTCGAAAGGTATATAACCTAAAGTTCCATCAGGAATAATAATTAGCTTATCGGTGAGTTGCTTTTCTACTGGCTTCAATAACAATTCATAAATGGCCAGGGCTTCCTTCTGCGAATAGAAATCAGTTTTACCTGACTGAATCTCCTCCACCCATTTCTTGAATACAGGAGCATTGTGTATTTGTCTTACCTCAAAATGATTCTTTTTGATCAAATACAAAATGATGCTGTCTCGGCCTACCTGATATTCAATCAGCGTTTCATCCTCTTTTAATAAATCCTGTTGGACTTCCTCCAGGCTAATGGTCCCAAACCCATATTTTGCTTGATGATATTTCGGATAGGCAGTCTCAAGATATTCAATGAAGCTTAGGTAGTCCTTCCTTTGTTCTTTCAACTCCTGATATATAGCGTCCGAATCTTGATCGTCACTGGAATTTGCTAATTGTAATTTCTTTTCCAAATCCCCTATATCCGTGCGAAACCTTCTTTCGGCCAATGACAAAGGCTCTCTTAACCCCTGAACTGCTTTGACATTCTGTAGAGCAGCAACAAGAGCAGAAGCCTTGGATCTTTCTACAAATTGATATCCTTCCTTGAGATAGGTTAGATCTCCAGTTTCGAGATATAACAATCTTTTAGTACCTAGCGCTTTGAAATGGTTAATATGTGAAGAATACGAAAGATTGTCTCTATCATCGAACTGGTTGACAGTTTTCAGGAAGTGATCCATTGCTTGGATATAAGCGGAATAGAACTTTTCGGATTGGAATAGATCACTATTTTGTCTTTGGAGCAGATACTTTTCCTGGAAATACCAACCTGCGGTCGATAGGACGTCCAAGAAAGCATACTGGTCTTGAACTTGATCGTAATCTTGCTTTTCCTGGAAATTGATACCAGCAAGACATTTATCTAAGACGGAATTAGCTTCCGTAAATCGTCCGAGATAACTAAGTGCAACGATCTGAGCACGTTTAATTTTCAAGATTTCCGGATGCTCCATCTGATTAAATCCAAATCCTTTTCTGATCACAAGAGCAGAATCTAGATGCAGGAGTGCTTCTGCTGGATTTTTCACCATGATATGTATTTCTGCAATCGCAGAATGGAAATTAGCTGCATCAGGTTCCAATCGAGTATTGAATAAGCCAAGTCCCTTCTGTAAATAAGTCAGCGCTTGATCATGGTTCCCTAAATAAGACTGGTTGTGCCCCAAGGCCATATAAGCCGGAGCCAGGTTGATATTTCTTTGTTCTAGTCGTTCGGATTTATCCCCAAACTCCTTCTCCAGCAAAGTCTGCGCTTCCACGTACTTCCCTGTCATTTGATACAACTGAACCAGATTTCCCCTAATGTTAGAAATAATCGCTTCGTTCTTCTGCTCCGTATTATCACAATTCGCCAACGCCAATTTCAAGTTTTCCTCCGCCTTTTTATAATCCCCAATACCGATATACAAATCAGCCAGGTTATTGTAGATATAGTGGAGATAGTACTTCTTCTTCAAGGGTAGTCCAAGTATAAGGTCCTCCGCAAACTTAAATTGCTCTAGCGCCAAAGTATATCTACCTAGCTTCTTGTAGGCTGCTGCCACGGTATTGTGGACCAGCGCAATTTTCATCAAATTGCCTTGATTTCCCTCTTTTAGGATATTTATTGCTCTTAAACCCTTATCTATACCAGACTCAAAATGACCATTGTTCACATCTGCCAACGCTTGCGCACTCAGGATATCCCCATCATTGATCAAACCAGTAGCGGTGGAGCCCCCAATCAGAGTTCTAGCTTTGGACATAAGGGTCATGGACTCAGCTGTATCGCCTATCCTAAAGTAGATCACACCTCTATTATAGTAGACGACACCAAGTCCTTCATGATCCTCTGGAGCCAACTCCAAATAGATACCCTCAGCCAATTGATTGTAATGAAGCGCTCTATCTACATTTCCCATCAAGCTATATATTTCAGCCAAGGAACTGTAGGAAAGCGCGACATCTACTACTTGAGGACCATTGTAGAACTCAAGTTCCAGTGCCAGCGCTTTCTCACCCGCTTCAACTGCTTCTTGAAAGGCACCGATATTGACGAGGGCGATCGCCAGATGATAATTAACCGTCGCTTGTTGTGGCCGTTTTCCGCACTTCTTCGAGCCGTAGGCCTCCAGCGCATATTCTAGCGTATCAATAGCATCATTCGGCCTATTCTGATTCAAGAGGAGAAGTCCAATCTGTCGAGACAAATAGCCCACCCTACAGTTGTCTTTCCCAAAGTGTTTGACATACAGCTGCTTTGCCTCAATGCCCTTTTGTAATGCTGCTTCCGAATAAGCTCCACTAGTGATATCCTTATTCATTTCCAGCCAAAGCGCATTAGCTCTAATGGTATCTGCAGTAATAGCTGGAAGCGTGTCTTGGTCCTGGGCCTGCAAATCAGGGAGTAGGACCGCACAGAGGAGAAGGAATAAAAGGCTTAGCGACCATCTAAGTGACTTCATAATGTTTTTCTATCGTTGGTTATGATTTAAGTTTTTCCAATATTTCCTGGGCTGGTTCAAAATAATTTGAGCTTTCGGGCACTTCCTGCAAGATCTGCTTGGCTTGCTCTACGTCAGACTTTTGTAGATAAACTAATCCAAGAAACCAAGTTGCCGCAGCTTGATCATGGAAATCCTCGTCTTCTGCCAAGGGCGTCAATAGCTCTTGAGCCTCATCCATCTTTCCTACTTCCATCTGTAACATACCAGATAGAAACTCGCCATATCGACGAAGAAAGGGTATCGGATTACTATTTAGGAAGGAATCGACCAAGATATTGGCTTCCTTGTATCGACCGACATCTGCAGCTCTAACAGCCGCTTCGAATTGATTCTTTTCGTTTCTTGCAAAACCCATCTGTTTAACAATACGCTCGACCCGTTCCGTATCCACTGTAAAGGCTGATTCATAAAGTTGTTGATTAGTGTTCGGATAAATGAAAGTAAGAACAGGGATGAGCAAAGTGACTGCAGCAGCCGCAATCCCAATTATCCAGCGTCGTCGCGATCTTCCTCCTTGCTGCTCTAATCGCTTAAAGAAACCTTGTGACTCCAAATTGGCCTTGGCCTGCTCTAGGCCCTGGTCAAAACGTTCTCTACCAATTTGCTGAAAAGCCAGCAGTTCCTCCGTAGTCAATTGTTGTTCCACCTCCTCTTCATCTTCAAATTGGCTAAAGAAGGATTGCTGGGTTAGTTTTTGTATCGCCTCTTGTTTCCCTTTTTCAAAACGCTCTCTACCTGCGTCATCCAGTTCATTTAACATAGCGTTCATGATTTGCACCTCAGTGGCCAGGGCAGGATCTTGCTGCAAGCGCAGCTCAAAAGTCTGTCGTGCTTCAGCAGTTAGTTTTCCCAAGAGATAGTCTTCTATTAGTTGATCGTCAGTCATGGCTATTATTCTTTTGCATGAGTTCTTTTAATTTCTTTAGGCAACGGTGCTTCTGCACACGTAGCACGCCGGCCGTGGTATCTAGATCCGCAGCCAAATCTTTCAGCTTGATGCCTGTGCCGTAATAATCAAGTAAAAGATCTCGGCACTTTTCATTGATCTGCAGTAAAGCTTGCCTGAGTTGGAGTTTGATTTCTTCATCGTAAATTCCTTCAGGAATCGGATCTTCCGCTAGGCTTGCCGCATCTTTGTCCTTAAGCTCTACTTTGCGCATGCCCCTAGGTGCATCCGGCTTCTTCGTCATCAGCCAGCGTCTTTTGAAGATGGCAAAGAGATAGAATTGAAGAGACGTAGTCAAGACGAAGCTTTCCGATCGAGTATTTTCATACAAGAAACTTAGGGACTGATCGAAAACATCTCTCGCCTCCAAAGCCGTCCCACCATTGTTCTTTGCATAGCGAACACAGCCAGGAAAGGTCCGCTGGTAAATCTCTTCGATGGCCTCGGGCACACCTTGCCGAAGCGCCTGCAAGAGTTTCCTATCCTTCCCCTCCTCATTATTTGGTGTTAAATTCTTCATACTAGACATGGTACCCATTTAAACTTTATATTTTAGGCTAGAATTTAAGGTTATATTGATTTAATGGTCTCTTGTCGTTCTAAAATTCGAGTAATTTGAAAACGTTAACAGCATTTTTAAGCTTTTTTTTATTTTTTTTATTTTTCACCCCTTTCCGAACCCTACATGCACAATCTCTCAGTGGTGACAAAGACCTGATGGAGGCTCGACTGAGGGCCATCTATAAGGATCTACTTAAGACAATAGGAGATAAGAGCGATAGTATACCTACACTTAGAATCAATAAGGATCATTTTAGAATTGCAAGCCTTTTGAAGGACGACTCAGGCAGTGTCATATACATTGATGCCTTGGCAATAGCTATTTGTCAGAAAAAGTTTAAGGATCGAGCTGTACAAGATGGCCTATTGGCATTCCTGATTGCCCACGAATTATCCCATTTCTACAATGGAGACTTAAATGAAAACTTTATAGACTGTGTCACCGAATTTGACCAGCGACAAATCAGGGAAAAAGAAGAAAAAGCTGATGAATTTGCGGCTTATATCGTCTATCAGGCTGGGTATGATGCACTCCAATACGTCACCTCCTTCGTGGAAGAGCTATATCGAAGATATCGGCCATTAGATTTGAGCTGTTCTCTACCGGCAGAAGACCGAGGTCAATTAGCGAAATCTGGCATCAAACGATCAGAGAATTTGATTGCCTTAAACAAAGCAGCACACTATCTCTTCGTAGCTGGACATTATGGTAAAGCTTTACCTATCTACGAGTACCTGCTTTCCATGATCAAGTTCAAGGAAATCTACAACAACCTGGGAGCCATTCATCTTTACGGGCATACGAATGCTACAACTGATACCTTTACCTATTGCTATCCCATGCCAATAGCCTTGGAATTTCCCAGGCAGAGGGATGGTACAGAGCGTAACTATTTTTCTATATCAAAGGCTATCCAATACCTTAGGCAAGGCTTGCAATATGATCAGGACAATTTCACGCTACTCACTAATCTCTGTTCAGCCTATCTTCAATTGGGTCAACTGATTGCGGCTAGAAAGATTATTGATGATTTGAATGATATCAAAAAGAAAAGTGCAATAGAGTTCAATACCCTGAAAATACTTACTGCCATCTGTAAGGATCAGCAAGTTCGAGCTCAGCGACTCCTTCCCGCCGTAGAAAAATTACTAAATGACGTAACTCAAAATACCAGCTTGCCAGAAATATACACGAAAATTGCTACCTGTAACTTGGCGTACATGGAAGATAGAAAACCAAGGAGCGGTCCTTGCATTGTCAAGGAATTGAAGACAGAAAGACTTGAGGAATTTAATGACAAATTCGGCAAGGGGTCTATAGTCATCCCATTAATTGAAAGCCGAGAGCTATCCCTACAACTGCAGCAGTTCAGTCAGAGCAAACACATCGAAGGACGAATAGGAGGAAAATCTATATTCATCGGACTGACTTCTTCGATCCGTTTAAAAGACTTCCAACATATCGGAAAGGGCAGCAGATTTAAAGAAATCAAGGCGATCATAGACAATAGGGGCTTAGCTACTCGTTTGTTTCCCTACAAAGGCGGTAGTTTCTTTATCGTGGATAGATTGGGCTTGATTTTTAGGCTAAATGAGGCCGATGTAGTTGTAGAGTGGGCCTATCTATCTGCATAGAAAAGGCACAGATATACCCCTCATTACGAATAGGTTACCTTATTTAACACATGGAACTGATTTAAACTTATTCATCTGGAC
>CAJXPD010000447.1 GCA_913057785.1 uncultured Lewinella sp.
TACTCGTCCTCCTGCTCAGTAGTTGCCACACCAGTCAGCCCATATTAAACAACGATCAAGAAGCCCTCCGCTACCATTATAGGGTAGATCTAACTGCCTTGGATGAAGATAAACTTACGATAGTGCTAGATATTGAAGGACTGGTTCCTGAGCAACTCACCTTTTGTTTACCGAAGATTGTGCCGGGCATTTACGGCGCCATGGATTTTGGGCAATATGTATCCAACCTAAGCGCTAGAGATAAAAAAGGCAATCCGCTACGTGTTCAACAATTAGATACCAATTGTTGGTCGATTGGCCAGGCTTATGAGCTGAAGCAGATTACCTACCAAATTGATGATAGCTGGGAGGAATTTGGCCGAAATAACACGAAAGGGTTTTACCGTTCTTCAGCCTGTTCCTTTAGAGATAGCACATTCGTACTGAATAGCAATTGCCTTTTTGGCTATTTCCGAGGATATACGCAAGAGCCTGTAGAAGTAGTTTTCGAAAAGCCTGCTTCTCTATATGGGGCCAGTAGTTTAGAAAAAGCCGGAGGGTCCACCAGGCAAGATTCCTTCCGTGCCCCCAGTTACCATGATCTGCTAGATCAGCCCATCCTTTATGCTCAGCCAGATACAAGCTTAATTCGATTGCCAAATATTGAAGTAGAGGTAGCCTGCTTTTCTACCAGTGGTGAAAAAATTGCCGAGGAGATCGCAGCCTTTATTGAGCCTTTACTAGTCAATCAAACCAAGTACTTAGGAGATAAATTACCGGTAGACAAGTATACCTTTCTCATTTATCATCATAGTGATCCAGGTCAAGACTTCTATATGGGAGATGGCCTGGAACATTCCAACTCCACACTGATCTTGCTATATATGCCCCTAGACCGGCAAGTAATCAAGGAGACCGTATACAGTATTGCTAGCCACGAATTCTTCCACATTCTGATGCCCTTGGGACTACACTCTCATGAAATTGAAGACTACGATTACAACGCGCCTACATTCTCTCAACATCTTTGGCTTTATGAAGGGATGACAGAGTACTTTACAATCCATATGCCCATCAAGACTGGGGTGCAATCCCAAGAGGCCTTTTGCAAAGTGATAGAACGCAAAATAAAGGAGATGGAATCCTTTGATCCTAGTTTATCCCTTACCGCCCTAAGCAAAGCACCAATGGAGAAGCAGGATCAATATTATAATGTTTACCTAAAGGGAGCCCTCCTCAACCTTTGTCTAGATATAAGACTTCGAGAACTGTCCAAGGGGGAGTTTGGAGTGCAAAATCTTGTAGAACAATTGATTCAAAAATATGGCCCAGATCGCCCTTTCGAAGATGAAGACTTGTTCGATGAGATCATCAAGCTCACTGGCTTTGCTGAGCTAGGTCCTTTCTTCCAACAATATGTGATAGGCAGCAAGCCATTGCCTTTAGAGGTATCTCTGGAAAAAGCCGGCTTTTCGCTCCAAGACGGCCAGGTCAAAACCTTGAAAAATCCGACGCCGCAACAACTCGAGCTTCGTCAACAGTGGTTGAAGTAAACAGTGTTTCACTCCATCTGAAAATCCGCCTATCATGTTTGGAACCGAGGAATTAAACTCTTTTATCCTATTCACCGCCATTCACTGCTTTATTCTGGGAATTATTATTGCTCGCATTAGGAACGGCAACAGGGGCAACCAAGCTTTATCACTAATTCTGATTCTATTTGGTGTTTATCTAATCGAATTCTACGGTGTGGTAAAGGATGTTTGGCCGGTTTGGATGTCTTTATGGACCTATCCCTTGCTCTATACTCTGGGCCCACTACTACTGCAGTTCACAAGAAGGAACCTATCTGACTCTACTACCGATAAACCTTTCCAAACCACTCAAAGGATATTAATTGGCCTATATCTAGTTTTCCTGCCCTTCTTTTTCATCAATTATGCAGCCATCGATTTGATGGAGAGCAGTGAAAAGCTGCCTCTTTTTTACCGCATTATCTTGGGTCTACTCATTTATCCGATCACCTATCAACTCTATACCCTGGTTTGGATAGTCATGGCTTTCCGGCATCTATATTCATTTCAGGTCTCCGAACAACGGACCTCAATGGCCATTCAGATATTTGCGAAAAGACGGCAAGCGCTTCAAGTCATTTTAGTTCTACTTTCGATGTACTTAGTGGTTGGAATCACATACGAATTATTACATCTTAAACGACAGTCTATAGATTTCCTGCCCTATATCTATCTCAACTTAAGTTTATCTCTGTTACTGCAAGGATTCGGTTACCTCATCCTCTTCCGTCCCGAACTGCTCAGAAACCTTAAACCCCTGAAGAACGAGCGCAAATACGAAAGGGATTTAATCCCAGCGGCAAGTCTTTCAGAATATGCTGAACGACTCGCCCATTACTGGGGGCAAAAACCCTATCTCTCTGATGATTTTCAACTTGAACACCTAGCCACACAACTTTCCCTATCCAAGAATCAAGCCTCTCAACTAGTCAATCGAATTCATGGGATGACTTTTAGCAAATGGGTTAAGACGGCCAGAATCGATCATGCCTTAGGCTATTGGGAGGAAAACACAAATGGCAAAATTCCGAGAGTGAAGGACATGATCTTTTCATCTGGATTTCAGAATACGGTCAGTTTCTACCGGGCCTTCAAGGAAGTGACAGGGGAAACCTTCCCTGAATTCAAGGAAAAACAAAAGAAAAAGATTACATCCTATGATACGTAACGATTAGCTCCACACTTTCCTCCATCTTGTCCCACATTCCTGACTATTAAAACAAGCAAAATGACGTACATGCTTAGAAGATTATTAATTCTTGTCATCACTGCTAACACTGCTTTACTGGCACATGCACAAACGATTCCACAAGCTAGCCCGTTAGCTTCTGTGATGCAGCGCATTGGTATTACCGATGTATACATCGAGTATTCGAGGCCAAGTGTAAAAGGACGAAAAGTCTGGGGAGGCTTGGTTCCGTATGGCTACGGGTCGTTTTCTGTCAATGGTAAGGCCCCTTGGCGCGGTGGAGCGAACAAAATGACTCATTTAGACTTTCCTCATGATATCACTGTAGGAGGGACTCAGGTAAAAGCTGGCAAGTATGGCGTGAGCTTTGCCATTTTTGAAGATGGCAAGGTCGATCTGCTTTTGTTAAATACCCCGGATTACTGGGGTACCTTTTATTTTAAAGAAGAAACAGATGTGGTATATAAAATATCTACCCGCATGGAAGAGGCCCCGGTTTTCCATGAAATGCTGACTTTTCATTTCGAAGAAGTCACTACGGAAGCCGCCACGCTATATCTTTCCTGGGAGAAGAAACGTATCCCTATTTCGATTGCAGTCAACACCAATGAGATTACATTTCAGGCGCTTCAGGCGGAACAACTAACGGCCACGGCCGTCACGAACTTCCCAGCTTGGCATATCGCAGCCAGCACCTACTTACTGATGTCAGAAACCCATCCTGAACAAGGAGAGCAATGGATGAATCAAGTCATCAACCCGCAAATGGGTAACTATCGTATCTTCCAAACGCTAACCACTCTAGCTAATTTCCAATTATTACAGGGGAAGCAGGAGGAAGCGCTTAAAAACATTGCCGAAGCCTATGAAATATCTCCACCGAGTGCGGGAATTCTGAATTTCTACGGTGGACAAATGCTAGGCCTGGGCGAGGGCTATCCAGAGATCGCCATCCAAGCTTATCAAGAGTTATTGGACAAGCATCAGGGAAACGAATTTCCAGCATACCAGGGCTTGGCTAAAGCTCATTCCATGAAAGGAGATTTGGTCAAGGCTAGAGAAATGTTAGAGACAGCGAAGGGATTTTTGCCCGAAGGGCAAGATAGCGGAGCCTTGAATGAGATGATCCAGAAATTGAAGGCGGGGAAGACTATCCATTAGGTAGTTCGAATATTCAGGCTTCGGCCTGCACTTCCGTCGCCCCATAGTTGATCTTGGCAGGAAAAACTTGAGCTTTCCCTCTAATTTCCCGACCTTATTATTCAAGATCAACTAAGTTTCACACATTTCATGAAAACCCCGGAAGAAGAGCTTCAAATACTACTAGAAGAATATCAAACCCTATTGCAGGCTGAAAAGTACTTGGCCAGCATAAAGCAGCAAATCCAAAAGGAAGAAGAGAATATTGCATTTTGGGAGAATGCGGTTGAAGAAGACTATAGAGGCATTGAACGCCTTGATGCCTTCTCAGTCAAAGGACTATTCAATAAATTCATTGGGGATAAGAAAGACAATCAAGATTTGGAAAGACAACAGTACCTAGAAGCTGTCTTAGGCCTAAAAGAAGCCTACAAATCTTATGAATTGTTGCAGTTCGAAGAGAAGATACTTGTTGACAAAATCAAAATGCTGCCCCACAAGCAGAAGCGCATCGAAAAACTCATTAAGGAAAGGGAAGGTCGATTAGAAGACCACCAAAAAAAAGAGGAGTGGAGCACTTTCTTTTCTGAATTGGATGAAGCCACTCGTCTCGCCCAAGAGATCAAAGAGGCACAGAAAGTTGGTAAGGAATGTACAAATAAAGTACAGTATGTGCTTGAACTCTTGAATTATGCGGAGGAGCTTCGGGAGTGGTATCCCAAATTTCGATCTCCTGACTACACCGAGGAGAAATCAGCCATTGACCGAGCTACTGAGGAGTTTTATCTACTGAAAATATGGCTCCGGAAATTTGAAACAGAAGTTGAGGACATTTATCTACATCAGAAGATTTCCCTGATCAGTCGCGCTAGCAAGTTTGAAAGCTTTGTTGAGGTATATCACAATTATCTAATTAATGATTGGATCATCAGAAGCCGGATTTCCTCCGTAATCAATATGATAGAGTCGCTGCGGGACGAAATTCAAAAACTGGCGCAAGCGGTGGATGAAAAGGACCGGATGGTAAAGGATAAAATACAAGCTTTGCACGCTAGAAAACAGGAATTGATCATCAGCGAATTGCCGCACAATGGCTAGTAATACTATAGTTGTTGGAGAAAGGGATTTAAAATGATGTTACCCTATTAAAGCGTAGTCTTTATTCAGACTGGTATTTTGCCTCCTATCTGAAGTATGTATAAATAGCTACTTGATCAATTAGAAATCGAGTAGCTATTTATATACATCATCCACTAAAAATCATACTTCACGAAGAACGTAATGTTCCGGCCCGGATCATAGATCGCTCCATTGAGGTCTCCGTTGCGATAGAATCGATTCAAATGTTCACGATAGTTTCGGTCAAACAGGTTTTGCACAGACATGCCAAAAGATAAAGTCTCCGTAATAGTTGCGCCTGCCCGAAAATCGAAGACACTAAACCCAGCTGTTTCACCTTCGTTAAAACGGCTTGAAATTCGATTTTGTTGATCAACAAAACGGGCTCGAAGATCAGTCCACCATCGTTCTTGTTCATAACGAATTCCTGCTGTGGCTATGAAGGGTGGAATCTCTGGTAGTGGCTCTTCCCATTCGAGGTTTTGTGCTTGCGTATAAGCGATGCCCAGATTGGCTTCCCAGGCCTCAGTGATGGCCCAACTTGCCGTCAACTCAAAACCATATTTCTCTGCTTCATCGACATTTACAAAACGGCGAGCATGTGCCAGTGACCCCATGAATTTGCGATCAAGCGTTGTGTCCACTGCTGCTGTAATGAAATTCTTGATTCTGGCATAAAAGAAGCTGGTATTCAGATTGAAGGGTCCCGCTTTTTTCTGCAACGATAGTTCGATTTGTCTATTCACTTCCGGTCGAAGGAGAGGGTTACCCACGTATTCATAAGCATCTTGGCCTACGGTGAAATGATTAATGTAACGCTCGATCATATTAGGTGTTCTTACACCTTGTCCTATTGCCAACTGCCATTGCCAATCTGCCTTGCTACTATAGTTAATGGTAGTATTAACACCAAAATTCCATTCTCTGTCAGCCTTTGCATCTGGATATAGTGCGAGGAAGTCCACTGCCGGTGATTTAGAATCGGACCAGACATGATCAAGACGAGTACCTAAAGTAAAAGTCCATTGGGGAGAATAAGAATGTCGAAGGTCCATAAAAAAACCTGCGTCATAGATGCTAGACTGTTGCCAGATCTCATCGACCATCCGCATGGGGGTCGTCAATTCTTCACCCGTCATCATATTCCTTTTCATTAAGCGGATTCGTTCTCCATCTCTCCCGATGTAGCGAAAATCGGTACCTGCATAGGCGACCGATTTCTTGTCGACCATC
>CAJXPD010000448.1 GCA_913057785.1 uncultured Lewinella sp.
CCTCAGTGGAAGCAGCTGAATCCCATTTCATCACATTTCGTGCAAATTCAACCACAGCACATTGCATTCCCAGGCAAATACCAAAGAATGGGATTCCATGCTCTCTCGTATAGGTAATGGCATTAATCTTTCCCTCTATTCCACGTTCTCCGAATCCAGGAGCCACCAAAACCGCATCTACATCCTCCAGTTTACGAGCTACCGTTTCCTGGTTTCCTTCTAAGTGCTCGGAATGGATGGGCTCCACGACAATTTTACATTCGTTTACTGCACCAGCGTGCACAAATGCTTCATGGATCGACTTATAGGCATCCGGAAGTTCATTGTATTTCCCGACCAAGGCAATCTTCACCTCATGAGTGGGATTCTTCAGCTTTCCAAGGAAAGTTTTCCAAGCCGTTAATTCTGGCTCTCTGCGGTCCTTCAACCTTAGCTTGGTGATAACGGTGGTATCCAGCTTTTCCTTGAGCATTAAGAGTGGCACATCATAAATACTTTCAGCATCTATGGCTTCAATCACAGAGGATACATCCACATTACAGAATAGTGCCAACTTCCTACGAATATCCATGCCGATCGGATGTTCGGTTCGACAAACTAGGATGTCAGGTTGTATCCCCGTATTCAGGAGCTCTTTTACGGAGTGTTGGGTAGGCTTTGTTTTCAATTCCTTGGCAGCATTTAGAAATGGAATCAAGGTTAGATGAATCACCAGACAATTATCTGTACCTAGTTCCCAGCGCAACTGGCGAAGTGATTCTAGATAGGGTAAGGATTCAATATCTCCAACCGTTCCCCCTAATTCTGTGATCACGATATCATAGCTATTGGTTTCCCCCAATAGCTGTACTCTGCGCTTAATTTCATCCGTGATGTGCGGAATTACTTGCACTGTTTTTCCTAAATAGTCCCCGGCTCTCTCCTTATTAATCACAGTCTGATAGATTCTACCTGTGGTGACATTATTTGCCTGAGAGGTAGGTGTGTTTAGGAAACGCTCGTAATGCCCTAAATCCAGGTCAGTCTCAGCTCCATCATCCGTAACGTAGCATTCGCCGTGTTCATATGGATTGAGGGTCCCAGGATCAACATTGATGTATGGATCAAACTTTTGAATGGTGACTTGAAAGCCGCGCGCTTGTAGCAATTTGGCCAGAGAGGCTGCAATAATTCCTTTACCAAGAGAAGAGGTTACTCCGCCCGTAACAAAAATGTACTTCGTCATTGATTTGGTTATTCTGTCTTTACCTTAAGATTGTTACGGAATACAAAGGTAGGGAAATGCGCGTTGGGAAAAGAATTTCAACCGTCAAGAAAATCATCATACCAGAAGCTTTTTTTTCTGGCCAGCTGAGTAACCTATATCTGTCATTACGACCCACAGATTATCAACAAGCTATAGATTCTGCTTTAGCAACATCTCATCCGAAAAGCCCCTAAAATCCCAATGAATTATTTCAAAAAACTTCTTGAAAGGAACTTTCAATGTTAATTCATTGTTAATTTTGTGTAAATTAAAGTTTACCGAAAGCTTGACTTTTTCTCGCGATCCCGGTATATTTAAATGAGACCCTAATGCCCCAGCCAAATATTTGCTGTGTTAAAGTGAGTGATTATGAAGTGGACGATATTATTTTTACTATTAACTCCTGTTTACCTATACGGACAAAAACCCATTGCGTTTCTTAAAAAGTCGAATTTACAGGTAGTTTCCCTAAGTAGCAATAAGCCTGCCAACAGCCATAAGATTCCTATCGAGATTGTCAGAGGTATGATTTACCTTGAAGCCGAATTAAACGGCCGCAAGGGCTCATTCATCTTGGATACTGGAGCGCCTACCTTGATCGTCAACCAGGTCCAAGCCAAAGGGCAACAAGCCGATGCGCTGGGCCTAAACTCGGGGATTCAAGTCACAGAAACTAAAGTACGTTCATTTAAGATCGGGCGGATAAAGCAGCGTAATGTTGATGCCTTAGCGTTGGATCTTAGTCATCTGGAAAGGGCTTCCGGCCGCCAAATATTAGGCCTGGTAGGTTATAATGTGTTTGAACAATTCGCACTGTTGCTGGATTTCGATCAACACCTTCTCTTTCTATCTCCTTCCTCTCAAAAAATACAGCCCACTTTACACCAACCAATGGCCAGCCTCCCCTTTACTTTACATGAACATTTACCCATTGTTAAGGTACGCGTAGGCGGAAAATTATTGAAGTTTGGCATCGATACGGGCGCAGCGACAAATCTGTTAGATAAAAGAATCCTTGAAAGCTCAGCTAGACTTACGATCAAACATCTTCCGAATGAAGAAATTCAGGGCTTAGATCAACAGGTCAAGTTAGTTAGAGCTGGAAAACTAGAGGTAGAGGGCGAAGATGGGTGGATTTTTGGAGAAAATAAGTTCTTATTTACGGACCTGTCCTTCCTCCGAGAAAACACCGGTTGCGAAATCGATGGATTGTTAGGTAGTCCCTTTTTAGCAAAGACAGATATTACGATCGACTATCCCAAACGCAAAATAAACATGTGGACTCAATAAACTAGTGCTAGAGGTCTTTGGATGTAGCAATTCATGACATCCGAAGACTTCAAAACTTAATCTTCACTTAATCTTAGTTTATCATTCAGGTAAACTCAAAAAGAGACCTTTGGGGCGACAAATGAACATTCAATCGCACCAATGGGTCTAATTTACAAAGTAGGCAACACTATTCAAGGGCTTCCATTTCCTGGAAAAAACCTCTTTTCTACTTCTTCTTCTATTTCTATTGCTCTTTTCATTTCGGTCCTTTTGCTGTTCATTCAATGGCCAGTTAGCTTTACTAGTCACAGTGTAAGCCTTAGCGTTTTAGCAACTTTGCAGATTATTATCACCTCATTCTTGGGGCTGTTCCTATTGTTAGGCTCATTTCACGATCGAGTCAAGCTACAAAAGTTCCGGTTTATATATTTTTTCTTGGGCGGCTTCTTCATTTCCCTGGGTTGCGGATATCTATTCCTAGATGCCTTCGCATTAATCAACAATCCATTGTTCCTCTTGGGAGATGGAATATGGGCCGTTTCATTAGCCACCTTATTCGGTAACATAATTATTGTTCAAGTACTCTCCAAAGCTAAAGTAATCCCCTTCAAAGTTAAAGTCTTACAGATCCCTTTCTTTAGCATTATCATCTTTTCATTAGTAAATATTGTGGGTTTGGTTCTCATTGCCGGTATGAATGCTGGTCAATTGGATCCGATGCTAGGGCTATTAGAAGCCATAGCAGTGTGTTTGTGGGGGGTAGTCACCTCCCTGGATGCTTATTGGAAAATGGTAGAATTAGAGAAAGTAAACGCCATCTGATTATCAAGTACTTAGGCATTCAAGTTAACATTCATTTTAAGTTGCTCTAAAGTTGTCTTTACAAATATTTAACACGGCATTAATTGCTAGTTCATATTACCAGCGTAATCTTGCGCAAAATTAGGATTAAACAAACTTATCTCATTATGAATCAAAAGCTCTACACGCTTCTGCTGCTGTTTGTGGGATTACTCTCCCTCCAAATGAACGCACAAACGGTAGTGACCATTCAGGATAGTGATCTTGTTGGGGACACAGAATACTCCTGGACTAAAGACAATATCTACTTATTGGATGGTTATGTTTTCCTTGAATCGGGTGGAAAACTAAATATCCAGCCTGGTACTGTGATCAAGGCCAAGGGAACGCCTACAACGGGTGATGCCGCTTCTGCTTTGATTATTTCTGTTGGTGCTCAGATTTTTGCTGACGGTTCCGCTGAAGAACCAATTATCTTCACAGCAGAATCTGATGATACTAGTGACCCTGCCGACTTAGAGGCCATTGACCGTGGTCTTTGGGGTGGTTTAATTGTTTTGGGTGATGCGACTATCGCTCGCCCAGGTGGTACAGATAACATCGAAGGAATTCCTGCTGACCAGGACAAAGCTCGCTTCGGTGGTTCTGATGACACAGACAACTCTGGTGTCATTCGCTACGTTTCTATCCGCCACGGTGGAGATGTAATCTCTAACGGTGATGAAATCAACGGTCTTACACTTGGTGGTGTTGGTAGCGGAACAACTATCGAATATGTAGAAGTATTTGCAAATGATGATGATGGTATCGAATGGTTCGGTGGTACGGTTTCTATCAAATACGCTTCTGTAGCTTTCTGTAAGGATGACTCTTACGACTACGACTTCGGTTGGAGAGGTAATGGTCAGTTCTGGTTTACTATCCTTGATACCGATATCTCTGGTCGAGGTGGTGAGCACGATGGGGCTAGCCCGGATGATCAAGATCCTTTCTCTAAGCCTACTATCTCTAATGCTACTATCATCGGTCCGGGTGTAACTGCCGCTGGCGAAGGTGACGGTGGAGACATCGGATTGCTGTTCAGAGATAGAGCAGGTGGAGCCTACTGGAACTCTATCATCACTGAATTCCCAGGTGTTGCACTTGCGATCGAAGATCGTGATGGCGCTGACTCTTACGATAACTTAGTAGCTGGTGACTTGGCTTTCGCAAGCAATGTTTGGTGGGATTTCGGTGCTGGTGCTGATATCACTGATTTCGCCATCCTGGTAGATCAAAACGAAGTTCCTGCTCCTACTAATCAGCCAACCTTGATCACTGCTCTTGTTGATGGTGGCAACCAAATCTTCACGCCTGATTTCGGTGGGGTGAGTAGAATCACTGACGGTGGTTTGGATCCTCGTCTAAACGGAACTAGTGGAGCCCTATTCGGTGCAGCTGTTCTTCCTAATGAAAGTGGATACTTCGATCAAGTTTCTTACCGTGGTGCTTTTGGTAACCGTGACAACTGGTTATTGGGATGGACTGCAGTTGATGAGTACGGTTACATCGGTGACCTAGCTACTGAGTTCGTTACTGACTGTTCTGATCCTATCGTAATCACTGACGCTGATTTGGTTGGTGGTGAAACTTATACTTGGACTAAAGAAAATTGCTACCTACTTGATGGATATGTATTCCTAGAAGACGGTGGTACTTTGAATATTGAAGAAGGAACAATCATCAAAGCGAAAGGAACTCCATCTACTGGAGATGCTGCTTCTGCTTTGATTATCTCTGTTGGTGCTCAAATCTTCGCTGAGGGTACGGCTGATGAGCCTATCATTTTCACTTCTGAGCAAGATGACACAGAAGATGCCACTGACCTAGAAGCTATCGATCGTGGTCTTTGGGGTGGTTTAATCGTTTTGGGTGATGCAACTATCGCTCGCCCAGGTGGTACAGACAACATTGAAGGTATTCCTGCTGATCAGGATAAAGCTCGCTTCGGTGGTTCTGATGACACAGACAACTCTGGTGTCATTCGCTACGTTTCTATCCGCCACGGTGGAGATGTAATCTCTAACGGTGATGAAATCAACGGTCTTACACTTGGTGGTGTTGGTAGCGGAACAACTATCGAATATGTAGAAGTATTTGCAAATGATGATGATGGTATCGAATGGTTCGGTGGTACGGTTTCTATCAAATACGCTTCTGTAGCTTTCTGTAAGGATGACTCTTACGACTACGACTTCGGTTGGAGAGGTAATGGTCAGTTCTGGTTTACTATCCTTGATACCGATATCTCTGGTCGAGGTGGTGAGCATGATGGTGCTAGCCCTGATGACCAAGATCCTTTCTCTAAGCCTAGAATCTCTAATGCTACTGTTATCGGTCCTGGTGTGGATGCTGCTCCAGAAGGTGACGGTGGTGACATCGGATTGTTGTTCAGAGATAGAGCAGGTGGAGAATACTGGAATTCTATTATCACTGAATTCCCAGGTGTAGCACTTGCCATCGAAGATCGTGACGGTGCTGACTCTTATGATAACCTGGTTGCTGGTGATTTGGCCTTTGCTGCTAATGTTTGGTGGGATTATGGTGTTGGTAACGACATTAATGACTTCGCGATCCTTGTTGATCAAAACGAAGCGCCTGCTCCTACGAATCAGCAGACTTTGATCGATGCATTGGTTGCAGGTGGTAACCAAATCTTCACCCCTGACTTCGGTGGGGTAAGTAGAATCACCGATGGTGGATTGGATCCTCGTCTAAACGGAACCAGTGAAGCACTATTCGGAGCGGCTACGCTTCCTAACGAAGACGGATACTTCGACCAAGTTTCTTACCGTGGTGCTTTCGGCAATAGTGACAACTGGTTGTTGGGATGGACTGC
>CAJXPD010000449.1 GCA_913057785.1 uncultured Lewinella sp.
AAACAGGCATCGATTGCGGTGGCCCCGATTGCCCAGCTTGTCCCACTTGTGATGACGGCGTCCAAAATGGAGACGAAACGGGTGTCGATTGTGGTGGCCCCGACTGCCCTCCTTGTCCCTGCCAAGCCAATGGGGTAACCCTAAGCATTACGTTTGACAATTATCCAGATGAGACAAGTTGGGAGATCAAGAGCGGAAATACAGTAGTGGCCTCTGGAGGACCATACCCCTCGGCGCCCGATGGTTCTACTTTAATCGAGGAGGCTTGTTTGGCGAATGGTTGTTACGATTTTGTGATCTACGACTCCGATGGCGATGGCCTCTGCTGTCAGTTTGGCAATGGGAGCTATCTGCTCACCCGTGATTCGGACGGATCCGTCCTGGCAAGTGGAGATTCTTTCGATTTCTCCGAAACGACAGAATTTTGTGTGGGCGTTGCCCCGCCTCCTGTTTGCGAAGTTCCAAGTGGCCTGGCGGCTTCTCCTTCCGAAAATTCTGCTTATCTGTACTGGCCAGCCGCAGCTGGCGCCGTCAGTTATAATATACGTTTCAAAAAAGTAAGCTCTTCCAGCTGGAGGTATAGATCAAATGTAAGCCCTCCCTATAACTATACCAATCTGGCATCTTGTACATCCTACGAGTATCAGGTACGGTCCAACTGCACAGAAGAAAATAGTGCATGGAGTGCTTCCAAGATATTTTCTACTACGGGTTGTGGTAGGCCCAGTTGCAAGGATGGCGTCCAAAATGGAGACGAAACCGGTATTGATTGCGGAGGTTCCTGTCCGCCTTGCCCACCAGGTCCTTCTTGTAATGATGGCATCAAGAACGGTGATGAAGAAGGCGTCGATTGTGGTGGCTCCTGCCCGCCTTGCCCCTCAGGTCCTACCTGCAACGATGGTGTGAGGAATGGCGACGAAGAAGGCGTCGATTGTGGTGGTTCTTGCCCGCCTTGCCCGTCCGGCCCTACCTGCGATGATGGGGTGCAAAATGGCAACGAGACGGGTGTCGACTGTGGTGGCCCAGATTGTCCTCCTTGTCCAGGTGGAGGTTGTACAGATAGAGTCATCGATTTCAATAACTTCAATACTACTTGGGGGATTTGGAATGATGGCGGTGCAGACTGTCGCCGAAGTACCGACGATGCCCCATATGCTGTTGGTGGTATCGGCGCTCCGATTCGGCTCCGAGACAATAGTAGCAGTTCCGCGGTTACGACTGATAACCTGGACCTAAGACCTTATACAGAAATTGCGGTTGATTTCAGCTACATTACTCATAAAATGGACAATAGCACGGAAGATTTCTGGTTGCAGATCTCCACTAATGGTGGTGCTAGCTTTACCACCGTGGAAGAATGGAACCTAGGGGATGAATTCGTGAATGATCGACGGTACAATGACAAGGTCGTGATTCCCGGACCATTCACCTCATCGACCAAGCTTCGATTCCGATGTGATGCTTCACACAATACGGACTATGTCTATATTGATAATGTTGAAATATCTGGTTGCTATTCTGCTACTGGCTTAGTCATTCCTGAAACAAGTGGGGCGAACTATGAAGCCACAAGAGCGGAGACTAGTACGACGCTCCAACTATTCCCCAATCCTGTGACGGATGAACTGACAGTCAATTTTACGCTCAGTTCTACAACTGATGTGCAGCTATTTGTTACCGATTTTCACGGTAGAAGGGTGAGACAAGAACAATTCAAGGGGCTAAATGGACAGGTGGAGACCAAAATTGATGTCAACCGCTATCCTGCTGGAATCTATTTTGTACACTTGCTAACACCACAGGGACGTACGACGCGTAAATTTGTGGTCTCGAAGCAATAGAAATTGGATGGGACTTGGCTCGTTTACTAGACTGGGGCTATTCCATTCATGGGGATAGCCCCGGCCTCTAATAGGAATTTGACGTAGCTTCAGATAGGTGGAATCTTAGATCTTATCTTTATTCCAGCAATTCCACTTTATAGCGAAATGGGTTCTCAGGTTCCATGCACTTTTCATATCCACAGCCGCAAGTAAGTATCCTCGGCCGACCTAGGTTCTCTTGCGGGAAGTAACGCTTGGTCTTACCACATTCTTCGCATTTGTATATTAAGATCTTCGACACTTACGTTAGTTTCTTGCTGCTTACCCTTTGATCGTACGCGGACGACCGTCACAATTTTGCATAATTGAAATGAAACTTGATACACCAGCAGCTTGGTAAGACTCGACGCCTCAAAGCTAGGCCAACCCAAAATTCGTTGTTGTCCGGCTATTATGTTAAATCAGGACTGATGAACCGATAATGATTTAGTCGATATGTTTAATCTTAATCAAGATAAGATTTTTATTTGTTCGGATCGCTATGAGTTTTAAAGCAGTTAAGCCCTCAAGTATCCATCTCATTATAGTAGCGGATCGAAGTTGCATGAAAGCGAAAAAATGCTGAAAGGTTTGTTGAAAGACTAGGCTGGAAAACTCTTAGAATTGACCAACTGTTTATAGAAGATTTAATTTGCAATAGGGGCTTTTATAGAATTTACTTAGTGCTCTTCAAATGTTTAATTTATTGAAATAGATTGACGTTTTACAATATTTTTTACGAACTTATGCTGGAGAGTCTATGCCATTATTATTTGCTCGTGGATTCGTACGTGGGCACGTCCAGGGAGTTTGCTACATTAATTGCATCCAGTAATATACAGAAAATGAATAGGATAAAAAGTATTAAGGCTCTGCTTCAAAGGGGGGATCTAAAAAAAGCACTCCACGAAACTAGGGATCTCGTTGAGTCATTGGGACTGGGAAAATTTATTTCTTCATTGACGGCAATTGAAAGTCGCTGGAGCCAATTAAGTGGGGACAGAACCAGAAATGTAATCCAAGAGGAAGACTATAGGGTTGAATTTGCCAGGATAACTAGAGACTTGATAGAATATATAGATTCATTGGATTATCCCGAAGACTATGAGGTTGATGATTTGGCTTCTTATCATTTGCTTTCTCTGAAAAGGGTTAGGAATAGCTATGAAGCTTTAAACTCTTTATCTGGCGCAAAGAAACTTCTATTTCCGTTTGATAAAAGACTGTTCGTGACAATAAATGGTCATATTGTCAGCAAAGACCACGATTTATTTCAACTCAGTGAATTAGTTCCGCTCGTGGAAATTGAATCAGGGGCTACTTTTGGTTATAAGGACACGGGAGTCCTTACAACCAGGTACTATAGAAAACAACTGCCCGAAAAGCCTATAATGGTTTCGGTTCAGGCCGTGGCAGTTTGTCAAGTTGATTCGTTGGGAAGGGACAGAATATTAGACTTAATTGCTTCTTCAAGAGAAGAATCTTACAATATGTGGGTGGGAAAAAGTAATCCACACGATACTATCAAGCCGCAAGATTTTCTCTTAGTAATGAATCGTCGTATCGGAGGGTGGAGTGGTAGTCCTGAAAACCCTAAAATCGAGTTGTTATTAGCGGGAGGAGCTATGCCATCAGTCTGGATGAAAGACCGAAGGGCATTCGAGCCTATGGATCCGAAGGCAGTGATTATCAAGGAATTTGAAGAAGAGTTAAAGTACACTATTGGGGAACAAAGCATCGAATTGATTGGAAGTTTTATTAACAATTCTACTAAAGAGTTAGTAATTCTAGGACTCGTATTTTTAACCAGTGAGGAATTAGCTCGTCTCCAGAAGGGAGCCCTCAGTAACTACCAGGAAAATATCGATGGAATCTTCTTAGGTGCTTTTGATGAAGTCATGCAACTATACTTGGAAGATGGAACTGATTTTGCAGGTGGACAAGAAACTGTTCACACAAACTTCCCTAGCCAACCTGAACTTATGGCTAAGATCCGAGATCGCCTAAGGGGAATGACAGGAGGAAGCTCTTTAAGCGAAGCCGTGAACCTACCACCCCATCTTGCACAGTCTTTGGCTTTAATCAAGAAATTTAGTTTTAGCTTTTTAAGGACCATCAATGGAGCCATCGATTGGAGTGAATATCAGCTCTCGATAGATGATAGTGCCTTGATTTTATTAGGAGATGACATCTCTAAATGGAATAATAAGGAGTTATACGTATTTCTCTCAGCTATGTATCTGCACCGAATTGGTTTGGTTGGGAATGTTCTGGAGTCTCCAGAAAAGACTTTTGAAAACTATCAGGTGCGTTCTAAGGAAATAATTATCCAGAATAGAGAAAAACTAAGAATACCAAAGCAAAGTATTGAGGATATAATTTTAGTAGTAGTAAATCATGGAAAGTCTCAAAGCTCTACTCAGAGTCCTTTTGCAGAGCAAATGAAAGAAATGATTCAAGGCGGTCAAAAAACCAGGGAATTATTAGCTCTCTATTTGGGATTACTCTCCAGGCTTGCTATGCTTGATGTAACCACTCCTGGTTTAGACTATGACCAAATTTACTTTCCTGATAGATCGAGTAAACTCTACAGGGAAGTGTTGCCGAGTCGCGTATTCAATAAAGTAAAGTTAAAGGAATGGAAACAATGGGGCGTGATTGGGCTAGAGATTTCTCCTTTCGAAGCAAAACAACTTAGATCTAATCTTTTGGAAGTGTCTAGAATTTTGAACCAACTGAAGATAGATATCCGAAAAGTGAAGCGATTACCGAGTTTCAATAGCAAGACTCTAGATATTGAAATAGATAAAGCATCCTTTCAAAATGCTATTAATCAGTACTGCAGAGATGGCTTTCTTCTTGAGGAAGTGGAGCAAGGCCTTAAATATGGAGCAAAAGCCTTGTTGACTAGTATTTTTCCCGCCACGTCTGATAGTAAGCTAGTAGGGTGGGGCCGAGAATTCAAAATCTTGCATGAGTATGGTAACGATTTTGATCATGAGCAAGGGGCAAGGGTGGTCAATACTTGTGAAGTATTGATGGCACTCAGTAACCCTACTATTTGGGAAGGGCAAAAATCTTTGGAAAGGGAGATCGAAAAAATTGTGCAAGATGTGATTTCGAATCTAAAATACGGAAGAATATCTAAGGTTGACCCCGGCCGGCCGGCCCAAATTCAAAGCGTGATAGACGCCCTAGCAGAAGAGAAGGACCAGACTACTGATGATAGACGACTTTCACAACTTAGAATGGAAATCAAGCGCCTGGAAAAGATGTTGAAGGTTGAAGGTAAATATAATCCTTTGACTTCCATTACAAATATGACGCCAAGTGTCAGAGTAAATAGTACAGCCATTCTTGCTTTCTCTTATGTGCTTGAAAGGGATAGCGGAATTGATCTGGTTGCAGAATCGAGGAAAGAGATACTGGGAATGCTAGGTGATTGCGTCCAGTGGTTGTTTGAAGCTCCAGATAGCCCAATATCACATTGGAATGGGTTAGATTTGCACAGTAGTGAGTCATTCAGGTTATTGATTGCTTTGAAGGCCTTGGTTAGAATTGAGAAATTCCGTGGGGAAATGGAGGTCCCGGACTCGAATTGGTCAAAGCTAGATACAATTCTCGGGAAGGTTATAAATGAGTTTTTAGAAGTAGCGGACTTTCCTGATCTAGTGTACCGGGCATTGATACTGGAAATTCTCGTTTACTACCTACAAAATCGTGAGACCGTAAGTTTCCGTTCTCAAATCAACCTCATTTCGGTTAAAGCCCTAATTGGAGATTTGGCAGATAGCTTTTTTGCAAAACTCAATCCAGCTGATCTTAAGGTTTGGCCTGAAACGAATGATGTTTTGATGGAACCTGCATTGGACCTCTTGCATAACAATCAAAGACGGGCCCGTCGTGTGAAACTATGGACACATATTAGTAGTGTTTGGATTGTCGAAGGCTTATGTCATTGCCTGATGAGCGGAGTACTAGGTGAAAAACATGGAAATTTATTATTACAGATAATTCCTTTGCTACTAGTCAGACAGCAAGATGATGGTTTTTTTGACTCCGAATCGAAAATTTCGAGTAGTCAGTTCAAGGGAGTGTCAACTAAATACATCTTCAAAACGGCGCTCTTTGTTCATGTATTATCACAGTTGCAGAAAGTCCTGAAGAAAATGTATTCCAATGAAAACTGAAATTAAAATAAAAGGTAAGAGTCCAATCTTATTATATCCAGGGTCCCTAGCTGAGTCATTTGATAACTTCGATAAATCTGGATATTCCCCGACTGAATGTTTA
>CAJXPD010000450.1 GCA_913057785.1 uncultured Lewinella sp.
CTGATCTAATCATCAGCGATGTAATGATGCCCAAAATGGACGGGGTGCAGATGATGGCGGAGCTCAAGCAAGATCAGAAAACCGATCACATTCCCATCATTATGCTAACGGCCAAGGCAGAACGGGAAGACAAGTTAGAAAGCCTAGATTTCGGTGCAGACGAATACTTGACGAAACCCTTCGACGCGGAAGAATTACAGATTAGGCTAAATAATTTGATCAACGTTCGTAAAAAACTCAAGGAGAAATACCGCTCTGGCCTATTCTTGGCACCTTCTGTTGTACAAAACTTGTCACAGGAAGAGCGATTCCTATTGGAGGTGAAGAAAGAAATTGAAAGGAACCTAAGCAATGAATGGTATGGTGTAGAAGACCTAGCTAGTAGTCTTGGCTTCAGTCGTAGTCAACTCTACAGAAAACTAAAATCGATCTGCGATCAAAGTCCCAACGAAATGATCCGCAACTTCCGGCTGATCCGAGCCAAGGAATTATTGGAGCAGGACAAGGCCAACGTGTCGGAAATCGCTTATGAGGTCGGGTTCTCCAGCTTATCCTACTTTTCTAAGGAATTTAAGAAGAAATGGGGCACTACGCCGAGTGAGTGGTCTGACACCACGCAATAATTTTGATGGCAGTTTTGCTTCGCTCAGTAGAAATTAATACTTGGGTTTAAGGAAAGAGGTCGATTATACCGGAGTCGTAATATTCAACTTATCCACCATTTGTCGTGCCTCTTCTTTAGCTTTCGCCAGCGCCGTTTGGGTAAGCCCTGGAGCTACGTCTAGGGGCTGAGCGTGAACAAAATGGATATCTTCGATTCCAGCTAGACCAAAAACAGTTCGCAAATAAGGTTCCTGGTGATCGAGGGCATGCATAGGACTCCCAGGGCTATAATCGCTTCCTCGGGAAGTGATACAAACCATCTGCTCATATTTTGCAAATCCTTCTGGTCCATTGGCAGTGAAGCTAAACAGGATACCTGCTTGCATAATCACATCAATGTAGTGCTTTAGCATGTAGGGCACGCTGAAGTTCCACATCGGAGCCGTAACTAAATACAAATCATAGGAAATAAACTTTTCGGCCAGGTCAGAGACTTTCTTCCAGGATGCTTGGGTTGCTTCATCCAGCTGTCCTCCCATCATGAGCAAGTATTTGGCCTTGACATTTGTGTCTAAGACAGCAGGCAATTCTGTAGTGCTCAGGTCAAGTTCATCAACCTCAACATGTGGATGCTTTTCATTCAAAGTTTTCAAAAATTCTTTGGAAATGCTAAGGGTTCGGGATTCTTCCCCTCGGGTAGTAGCAATGATATGCAATAGCTTCATTATAGATGAATTATGGTAAAAAATGCAATAGAAGTTGCATCCCAATGAGGTAGGTATACTACTCATTGAGCCCGAAACTGCGGAGGCCACTATCTACCGTATGAAAAAGTCAAAGGCAGGGCAGGGCCATGCTGGAGGAATCCATCTAGGTCTGAAAGGAGGTTATGTGGAGGAGACGAAAAATGAAATAGGTTGAGAAAAGTAATCTAGATAATTGCTTTCAAGAAGAGAGAAATTTGGGTTGCACTAGATAAGGTCATAGAGGATGTCCGTAAAATACAATTTTTACCATTAGTTGCTATAGATCCCGAGCATTTTCCATAGACATTTCTAAAATAATGGCAGTTTCTTAACAGTAGTACTATATTTTCAAATTCAAGCGGTAAAGGCTCATCTGACAAAGTACTTAAACGAAAGAGCATCTGAAGTACTGCTTACTTCAGATGCTCAATTATAATTTCTTTATCTAAATCTCTATTGCTTAATAACTGGCCTTTGTACAGCCTCTTTTCCATTTATTAGCTGAAGACGATACAAACCACTAGGCCATTCGCTCAAGTCAACGACAAAGCGCTGCATCTTGTTAGTACCTCTTCTGAGTACACGCCCCTGTAGATCGATCAATTGCCATTCTTCAATATCTACACTAGATCGCACATTAACTTCATTACTAGTCGGGTTGGGGAAAACGACTATTTCATTGGCCCACGCGGGCTCATCAGCTGAGGTAAGGAAGTCAAAATCAGACTCTGAGCAAGGTAATAGAAAATAAGTACCATCTTCTTCGTAGACAATACCAGTCATCAAATAGGTCCCGATGTCCAGATTACTGATGTATGTATTTAAGAATTCAAAGCTGATACCCGTAGAATTGAATGCGTAAACCCGTAATAATCCTTGACTTGCTGATGGAAATCGTAATAAAGAACCATTCGTAAAAGCAGTCAAGGTGACCTCAGCTGGATCAGCATCGTTAATCTCCAAAGTGACATATTTGCTTTCTAGACTTTCTGTTAGGCTATCAGTCGGCACAGGTATTTGAAGCTCATTGTTCTCTGAAACCTCCGTAATTTCGGAGGCGGTGATCGTTAAGTGCCGCCTCAATTGTCCGATCGTTCCTTCGATGATCACTTCATCTCCCTCTGAAACCTGATGCTCTTCCTCACTAATTACCAGAATCCCATCTCCACTTGGCTCTATGATCCAAAATGTCGATTGACTGAAGTTGATTTCAGAAAAGTTCCCGCAGTAAACGATACCTTGCAAGGCCACTTCTTCGCCAAGATTCAAGGCTACCCCATTGGCATTTACATCATTGATATCATCAATAGACGTGATCACAAGCGTTGCTTCTTTCACTTCCACCTCATCCGAAGCCGAAGCCGAGCAACCGTTGGCCTCCGTATACATATAAGTAATAGTATGCACGCCTACTCCTGCCGCTGTGGGATCAAAGCTATAGGTCATTCCATTGCCATCATCGGTCACGCCAGGGCCGCTATAGACGCCCATGTCTCCATCAGCTGTGCCTTGGGCAGGCGTGCCGCCGCCGAGGCCGGTTTGAACGCCTGCGTCTTCATCCAGGTCTTCGGGAGCGGTAAAGGTCGCCGTGGGTGCAGCGAAGACTTCGAAGGTCCGGGTCTCGGTGAAGGTACAGGACTCGCCTGTGGTAAAGGTATACGTCAACTCAAAGCTCCCTACACCAGCTGTAGCTGGATCAAAGCTATAGGTAGAGCCATTACCATCATCAGTGATACCAGGGCCAGAGAAGACGCCACCTGCAGGCATGACGTTACCCAAACCTGTTTGTACGTCTGCATCTGCACAGAAACTACCTGGTGCTGCTAAATCAACAAAGGGTTTAGGGCTAACTTGCCTTGTTGTAGTTGCGAACGGACGGCATCCAACATCTGCAGGTGTGGCATCGAGTACGACTATGATTAATGGATTGACATCTACCTGATTGACGAGAAAGTCAGTTATGGATAGTGTTGCAGTAGAACCATTATCTCCCAGTTCAGAGAAAGGTACAGTACCTATCCGCGCAAGATCGGAACCATATTGGTCAGCTGGATCTCCGCTGATTAATGCATGGAAACTAATACCATAATCTTGCTCACCATTTTCTGCCTGGGCCATGTTTTCCAAGCCACTTACGGTGATGGAAAAAGGCAGGCCTTCACAGTTAGAAGAAACCGTAATCTCTCCGATTGTCGGACATACAGCTACCGCCTTCACCTCTATATCATCCGAAGCCGAAGCGGAGCAACCATTGTCATCCGTATACATATAAGTAATCGTATGCACACCTACCCCCGCCGCCGCTGGATCAAAGCTATAGGTCATGCCATTACCATCATCCGTCACGCCAGGACCGGAAAAGACACCGCCTGATGGCATTACATTCCCCAAGCCCGTTTGTACACCTGCATCTGCACAAAAGCTGCTTGGCGTTGTTATACTCACAAAGGGTTTGAAGTTGACTTGCCTTGTCATTGTAGCAGAAGGCCGGCATTCAGGGGCCGTCGGTGTCATATCTAGAATAGCAATGATCAGTGGATTGAGATCTACGCTAGCTATCCGTGAGGGATCTGTAATGTTTAGGGTCGCACTCGCCCCGTCATCGCCCAGTTCCGCAAAAGGTACGATCCCAATTCTACCGAATATGGGATCATCGTAACGGTCTTCAGGATTACCGCTTAATAATGCATAAAAACTTATGCCATAATTCTGCTCGCCATTGTCCGCTTCAGCCATGTTCTCCAAGCCACTCACCGTAATTGAAAAGGGCTGGCCACCGCAGGTGGAGGAAAAACTAAGTTCTCCGATTGTCGGACAAACACTAACTGCCGGCGCGCCACCAATTACCCGCGCAAAGAAATCATCTTTATTGCCATTAGATTCCTCATCCCGATACATAACCACAAAGTCTCCGTTAGCCAGGGCTTGTACAAAGACGGGACGTTCCTCTTCTCCATCGCTCCCCGTATTGGTCTTCTTAGTCCCGCAAAGCGCCATACCTGTATTGTCATATACTCGGTGATATGTGTCGTAATCTCGATTATTACCTGGACCTACATCAGTAGGGCCATCCGCCGATTCCCAAACAATGGCAAAACCATTAGGGAGTGCTTCGATTAAAGGACCGTTGGTAGACTGCGGGCCCGTTCCACCTGGATTGATATCGGCATAAGGTGCGGCGATAGATGTCAAGGCATTGCCAGAAGCATCAAATACTCTAAAATAGGCGGAAGTACTGTCGCCATCCGCACTGCGGTCTGGTGACCAGCCCAATACAAAGTTACCATTGGTCAGGGCAGCATAACTACGATTGCCTCTAGTGCGCACAAAAGAATTCAAGTGTGCTCCTCCACTCAATTCTACACTAGCGCCTAGTGCCATACCAGTGGGAGAAAAGGTTCGCACAAAATAATCATCCGTATTACCTGCCTGATCCTCATCACGCCGGTAGATCATTGAGAAATTACCGCCTTCCAGGGCTATCAATCCATCCAAAGATTCTTCGTCAGCCGCATTATCACTATTGGCTTTTAATGAACCAGTGACCGGTGTACCATCGGCTTTGTAGATTCTAAAGTATACGTCCTGATCATCATTAAAGTCTCCGCCTGGACCTACATCACCAGGGCCTTGTTCTGAGACCCAGGCCATGACGAAATCTCCATTCTTTAGTTTAAGGAGCCGGGGCTCTGGGACCCCTTGATCACCCGTTCCATCTGGATTGATATCCGCATAGGGGGTGATAACCCCTGTCACCGCTGTGCCGTCTGATCTAAAAATCCGTAAAAATGAGCCTTTATCGTCACCATCTATATCATCCCATGTATCCCAAGCAATAGCAAAGTTTCCACCTCCCAAATCAACGATCGGCTGATCTGCATCTACCGTCTGATAGGCTGCATTATGGGCACCTCCACTAATATTGACCAATCCGCCTGACATAGAAGTACCGGCCGCATTGAAAACTTGGAAATAATAGTCATCCTTATTTCCTGAATTATCCTCATCCGTACCGGTGATAATAACAAAATTTCCATTATCCAAAGCTAGTACCGTTCGTAACAAATCTTCTTCCCCTGCCACACTGATCCTAATGGGGTCCGAGACGGCCACACCTGCATCACTGTAAGTCCGAACAAATACATCCTGTTGATCGTCACCAGCAGGGCCCGTATCCCCAGGTCCATCTTCAGAGGTCCAGGCAATTACAAAACCACTGCTTAGGGCAACAACCTTGGGTCCAAAGACCCCTTGATCGCCAGTCCCAGCGGCATTGATACTGGCATATGGAACAGTAGGAGCGGTGATGGCTGTACCGTTTGCGCTGAATACCTGGAAATAAGCCCCGGCTTGGTCCCCATCAATCCCGTCATCCGTCGACCAGCCGATTACAAAATTGCCATTACTCAAAGTAGCCACGGCACTGTTGTCGTCATTTCTGCCGAAGCCAGGATCATGGCTGTCGCCTCCCAGGCTAATGATATCGCTTTTAAAATCACAGGACTGAGCAACTAGCCCACTTGTATAGGTAAAGACCAGTGCCAGAAATAAGAGTAAAAAACGCTGCATATATAATGGGTTTACTTGATATACACTGCCCTGTTGGGACAAGGTATGTAGGTTAAAGAATTTCGCATGCATGGAACAGAGCCCTCTTCCGGAGAGTGGCTAAATTGCGCGCTTTGCACGACAATGCTTAAACTTACTTCAGGAGACATGAGAACACACTTCGGAGGAATAAGGTGTGTTACTGATACAAAACGAGAGTGAAATTT
>CAJXPD010000451.1 GCA_913057785.1 uncultured Lewinella sp.
TACCAAGCTAAAGTTGTGAAAGACCTCGACTGCTAGGGCCAAGGGTAAGGCTGGCTCATGCGTGTCATGAAAAAGGCGATACCCCATGAGCACCAGAATTGGGCGGAGCCGTTTACCGCCTAATTGCATAATATAATCAACAGGCTGGTATAAACCGTTGGGGGCTTTCTCAAAAGTATTGGCTTCCATATAAGCCATAAAATCCGAATAGTAGGTGCTGACTAGCTGCATGTTGGCTCCTTTTTAATGAAATCGTCTAAAGTTATTCTGATGGTTCTTAGAAGTCCTTGAACTCAAATACTTCTGTTCTACTTAGTCCCGTACATTCTCTCCATAACAGGAGGCAGGTTAAAAGTAGTTTTGCACTCGAAATCAATCCTTTATAATTCATTTCAACACAAAACTTTAGGCAAGCTTAATGCAATAAAGTTCCTCAACCTGGCCTATTCAGAACGCAAAATGATTTCTGCTCAGTTATTTTCGAACAAAAGTCCTAAATATTCGTACTAGGCTTGTAGGAGGGAACAATTATAAAAGCTATTTTTGGATATTAATCAATTTTGGGTTTAGGAGTTGGTATGAAAAGGGGGAACCAAGACTAGATCCCAGCCCACCATCAATACCCGGAGCAAAGTAAGTAACGTGACTTGCTTCGCTCAAAGGCTCCAACCTTAAATAGATTAAGCGCGAAAATGTTTCAAGATGGATTAGCTGTTCATCTTTTCGATTCAAAAAGGTATATTGGCCTTTCATTTGTTCATTTATCCAAAGTGTCGTGAAAGAAACCCGTCCATTTAATATTTTGTTGATAGAAGATAACCCTGGGGATGTGCGATTGACGCAGGAAGCTTTCAGGGAAGGTAAGAAGGAGGTCAATCTGGAAGTAGTCATGGATGGAGTAGAAGCCATCAAGTACCTCAGGCGTGAAGAGGGATTTGAAAATCGTCCCATGCCAGATCTAATTTTGCTGGACCTAAACCTTCCAAAATGGGACGGGCGAGAAGTCTTAAAGGAAATCAAGGCTGACTCGAACCTGAAACGTATCCCAGTGGTGGTTTTGACCATCTCCAATGCCGAGCAAGATATCATCAACAGTTACGATCTGCACGCCAATTGCTTTATTAACAAACCCGTAGACTTTGACAATTTCTTCGATATCATTCAGAAGATTGAAGAATTTTGGCTAACAACAACCATTTTGCCTTCTATGGCTAGCTAAGCCTACCGAGGCAGATTTAACTTATTCATAATAACCTGCGTCTCCACTTTAGTTGAACCAGCGACTGAGCCGAACAACATGTTTTATCAGTCCTTTTCCCTATTTCAATGAGTGCCCAAATCAACAACATACTAGTCATAGAGGATCTTGATTCAGATGCCGAAATCATCAAAGCTTATTTGGAAGAAGCAGCCTTTAAGCACAAGCTTTTCCATTCGGATACCTTAAGTGGTGGCATCAATATCTTGGATGAAAACGCCATCGACCTCGTTCTTTTAGACCTATCTATCAATGATAGCACTGGCTTTAGCACCTTGAAGAAGTATCTAGATGAATCTTCTGACGTCCCGGTGGTAGTGATGACGGGCAACAAAAATGAGATCGTCGGTATCCAATCGGTTAAAGCCGGAGCACAAGACTTTCTCGTCAAAGGTGAGTTCGACAGCCGTAGACTAGTGAATACAATTCGCTACTCCCTGCAGCGTTTCAAAACGCAAGCTAAACTCCAACAGCACGCCAAAGAGTTATCGATCACGGAAAAAAGACGATTGGAGGCCCAGAATATGGCTAAGTTTGCCAATTGGGAAATGGATATCGTTTCCAACGCCATGAGCTGGACGGAAGAGATGTTCAGGATATTCGGAGTGCAACCTAATAGTTTTCAGCCATCCCTGTCGGACTATTTAGACTTTGTGCATGTAGAGGATCGTGAACAAGTAGAAGATTTCTTTGCTGAAGTGATCAAGACAGGGCAACTTAACCGGCTAGAACACAGAATTTTATTAAATAACCGACTGGTCAAACATCTAACCATTCAGGCCAGAGTAAACTACGATGAATTCACCAACAAGATCATCTTGATTGGTTCAATTCAGGATACAACTTATCGACTTGACGAAGGAGAGACTGCCTTGCCAGAGCCCTCGGATGAGCCTCGGCCTTCGGTACAAAGTGGAGAATTCTACCGCTTTGGTTTTGGCATTCGAACGCCCTTTAGTTCCATCGTCAATCTGGTCTACCTACTAGAAAAATCCAGCCCTACCCCTCAGCAAAAGGAGTTGATTGATGGATTAAAAACCTCAGTGGATGATCTTTCCATTGAGTTAAACAACATGCTCAATCTTTCCCTGCTGATCTCCGATCATGTACCCCTCAATGAAGAAGATTTTTCTTTGTCAGAGATGCTGGAAACCGTTCAGCGGGTCGCCAATTTAAAAGCTCAACAGCTAGAGATCCCGATCAACTATCAGAATGAGAAGGAATTGCCAACGATGGCCAAAGGCGATGCCCCAAAACTTTCGCAACTGATCCACAATTTGGTGGAACAATGTTTCAGTCGTTCTAGATCAGATGAGCAAGTAGAATTCCACGTCCAGTGGTTCAAACGAAAAAAGGATTTCCCTTTCGTACTGAAAGTACAATACCGAGGCGAAAGTTTTCCAAATGAAAATGAAGTCAAACAAAGAAGTCGCCCCGTACAGGATTCCGCTCAATCTCTACAGGAAGCAGCAGCTGATGACTCTTTAAGTTTGTCCATGATCTACCGCCTGGTAGAAATTTTGGGCGCCAAGTTAGAAGTAGAGCCACAAGGAAAAGGTACTACGATCAAGTTGGCTGTACCGCTGGAACTAGGTAGTGAAATAGAAGATGCAACTATTCAAGCACCGACACAACCCAAGCGGATTTTGCTTGTGGAAGATCATGTTATCAACCAAATCGCCACTAGAAAGGTCTTGACTTCCTGGTCCGAGTTGTTGACGGTGGATATCGCAGCAGATGGAGAAGAAGCGGTTGAGAAGTTTCAGAATTATAGTTATGACCTAGTATTGATGGATCTACAAATGCCAAAAATGGATGGTTTGGAAGCTACCTTGAAAATTAGGTCTCAAAGCAAAGTCCCCATAGTAGCCCTTACCGCTAATTCTTCCCGACAAGAAGAGGAAAAGTGCCTTGGCATTGGGATGAATGCCTACTTGGTTAAACCTTTCAAGCCAGAAGAATTATATAGTAAGATCGGTAAGTTTTTGTAGGCTTAGCATCACTTTGAACTGTAGCTCCCCTATCTTTGTAATTATAGTTAAGCAAATTTTAGAATTCTATGATTACGAAGGATCTGATCATCATTGGCGGTGGCCCAACAGGCATTAACTGTGCTATTTCAGCCAAAAAGGCGGGCATAGATTGTTTGATTCTGGAGAAGGGTTTACTTGTCAACTCCATCTATAACTTCCCCATTAATATGACTTTCTTCTCCACTTCCAAACTTTTGGAGATTGGAGAAATCCCATTCATTTCACACGTAGAAAAACCCACTCGAAAAGAAGCATTAGAATATTATCGAAGAATATTGCAGTCGTACAATCTGCAAATCAACCTATACGAAGAGGTCCAGAAAATGGAGCGTCTTTCTTCAGACACTTACCAGATAAGCACCTCAAAAGGCACTTATCAAGCACCTTCGGTAATCGTAGCTACAGGATTCTATGACACGCCTCGACTCTTGAACGTTGTTGGCGAAGATCTCCCCAAAGTCAAGCATTACTACGAAGATGCACACCCCTATATCGGGCAAAAGCTATTAATCGTAGGAGCAGCTAACTCGGCTTGCGATGTAGCCTTAGAAGCTTGGAATAAAGGGGCAGAAGTCACCATGGCCATTCGCGGGGAAGAAATTTATCCTAAAGTTAAATATTGGATTCGCCCCAATATTGAGAACCGCATTAAGGAGGGAAGCATTACAGCTCACTTTAATACGATTGTGACAGAGATAAGGGAAAGGGAAGTGGATCTGTTGGGCCCTGATGGCCCCTTTACCATCGAGAATGACTTCGTCTTGGCCATGACCGGCTACAAGCCCAATTACACCTTGCTCGAGAATTTAGGTTTGGATATCCCTGAAGACGAAGAGCGTATTCCAATCCATGACCCTGAGACTTTAGAAACCTCATTACCAGGGGTTTATTTAGCCGGAGTAGTTTGCGCAGGCATGCGTACCAGCAAACTTTTTATCGAAAATACCCGGGACCATGGTGATGTAATTATGGAACATATTCAGAAGCGTACCCTTAGTACGGCGGTCTAAATAACCGTAACAAATAGCCCAAGCGCGTTAACTTCCGCCAGGACGCTACTGTAGTCCTTCCAATAGTTAGTTTTGCCTTGTAGAAACAGCCGTCCAATACCTTGGCAGTGTGTTTCTACCTTGTTAGCGATGACTTTTAATATTAATTCTCCATCTCCCTGATGGAATACTTCAAATGACTCTGTGACAACGGCATATTTGGTCTGCACCACACTGGAGCCATCCAAACGTAGGCAATTGACGGAGGGACTATTGATGAACAACTTGACGGGTTCTCTCGTTCCTGGAGCACTTAAGACTTTGATATTCAGTACACCATCGCGACAGCTATATTCTACTGGCCAGACTTTTCTTCCCCAACCACTCCAACCCATACTGGACCGCTCCTTTTGTTCTACTATTACTTCAGCTTTCCCGCCATAAATACGGATCGTGTCAAAGTACGGTAGGATGATCTCCCGGCGCTCCCAACGGTTGCTTCCGCCCTTCTGTATTTTATGATCAAAATTAAAACTCTTCTTCCACCCTGATGTGATGACATGAACGATCTTTGATTTCATTTTTTGGTTAATAGTTATCAATTAATTTCTTCTGTAACGGAACTTCCTAATTTGCCAGTAATCCCTCCGCCATTTGGATAAATTTATTCACTGGGAACTTCTCAATCCACTAAAATGTAGTGAAGAAGGAAGGAATGCCAGTGATTTTTTAATGGCGGCGGTTTCATTCTTTTGCAAAATCTTATATATTTGCATCCGCTGGTTAACAAATGGGGCTATAGCTCAGCTGGCTAGAGCGTTTGACTGGCAGTCAAGAGGTCGTCGGTTCGACTCCGACTAGCTCCACCCAAAAGCAGCTTTACGATTCGTGAAGCTGCTTTTCCTGTTTAAGAATTCGTCTTCTTCTAGTATGCAATGGCAAGATCGAGCTATTTTTGGCAGTGTGCTGGGACAATTTCTAAGTACTGTTCATGTTTTTGCAACTGTAACGCATTGTGCAGGTATTTACGCCTAAGACATTAAAGACTTCTATACTTATAAACAACAGATAACCAATAATTAACACCTGCAATTCTGGCCTAATTCGATAATATTACGACCTACTTTATTCAAAATAAAACAATGCAAATACGTCAAAAACGCAATCTTACCTACTACCTACAAAGCCCCTACTCCACTTAAAATGCTGCGTTCAGCATGTCCCTGTAGGTCTACAAAAACGATTCAAGCAGTTCAAGTCCTTACTGAAATAACAACGGATAGTGTAATTTGTCCCATCGAAATTTGTTAAGCAAGAAAGTTCGACGAAAGGATCAACTCCTAGAAGAATGCGCTCTTTGCTCATGCCAACCGAAATATCATTCCTACCATTCGTCCACTCCGACGGCTTTCTGCTCAATGAAAGGTTTCTGACAGGTAAAGCTTTATATATTCAGAGGGAAAGTTTGAATTCCGCTCGATGCGATAAAACTCCGTCTTTACAAACTCAAAAAAAATAGTATGAAAAAACAGCTAATGAACATTAAAAGTCTAAAAGAAAAAATCCAGGAACTCACAACGGAAGAGCAAGTTGTTATAAAGGGTGGTATCATGGTCATCATAGAAGATGTGGTGATGTAAAAACAACAGGAAATCACCTGACCCATTTGAAATCAAATAAATTAGCTTTGAAAAAGATTAAGGATTTTAAGGGTGAAACTCAAGAGCTAATTCTAGAAGAAGCTATAAATCTAAGAACGTGTTTAAGAATTACTTTAGGAGGTAGTTGGAAGCAAATTTTGTTCTGGACGAGGCA
>CAJXPD010000452.1 GCA_913057785.1 uncultured Lewinella sp.
ACTTTCTTATGGTCTACCGGAGCCACAGATCAAAACCTTACTGGCCTTGGTGGCGGGACTTATTCGCTGACAGTAACCGATCAAAATGATTGTGAAGAGGTAGCCAGTTTTACAGTTACTGAACCTTCGAGCATCAGTGCCGAGGTTACAGCCTCTCCCGTAAGTTGTTTTGGTGAGGAAGATGGAACAGCGAGCTTAGTTGTCACCGGTGGCTTACCACCCTATACCTTCTTGTGGTCAGATGGTAACGCAGAACAAATTCGAACGGGTTTGGGCGCTGGGGTCTATGAAGTGACGATTACGGATGCCAATAATTGTACCTTCTTAACTCAAGCAGAAATTGGTTCGCCTGATGCGGCGGAGATTATTCCTGAAGTTATCAATATAAGTTGCGCAGGCGAAGTCGATGGAAGAATAAATTTGACCATCTTGGGCGGCACTCCACCCTATACTTTTGCTTGGTCAACTGGCGCGACTACCCAGGATATTCAGGACCTGGATGTAGGTGATTATACAGTGCTGGTGACGGATGCCAATGATTGTGTATATGAAAGTAACATCTTCAGTATCAATGCTCCAACTGCCTTGGAGATTCAATCTGTCGTCGTGGATGCAACGGCTTGTGGAAACGGCTCTGATGGTGGTATCAGCTTGTCAGTTACCGGTGGAACCGGTGCCTACACCTACCTGTGGAATACCGGAGACCAAACTCCCGATTTGGACAACATTGGCCCGGGTATTTATACGGTGACGGTCACCGATGAAAACAATTGCTCTGCTACTCATGAAAGAACAGTGAATCAACCTCAAGGACTGGAAGTTGTGGCTACCACTACCAATACCAGTTGTGTGGAGGCTGCCGACGGAGCCATAAGCTTAGATATATCTCGAGGTATTCCACCCTACAGTATTCTTTGGGATGATCAATCCACAGCTACGACTCGGGCGGATCTGCTTGCAGGTGTTTATTCCTACACAGTATCGGATGCTAATAATTGCGAAGAAGTTGGACAAGTGGTTGTTGAAACCCCACCACCACTGACTATTGAGGCTACCATAATACCAATAAGTTGTGCAGGAGAATTTGACGGCGGAATCGTGGTTGTTGCTTCAGGGGGGACTGGAGGTTATCGTTTTGAATGGTCGAATGACCGGAGTACACCTGTCAATAATGCCTTACCAGCTGGAGAGTACACGCTTTTGCTAAAGGATGCTAGCGATTGTGTGCTGGATACCACCTTTGTGCTAACTGAACCGCCTGCTTTATTCATTGAGGATTTTCAAGTCACTGATGCAGCCTGCTCTGGTATTGCTAATGGTGCCATTGACATTGCCGTGGTTGGAGGAGTGGAACCCTACAGTTTTAGCTGGTCGAATGGAGCTACTACCGAAGACCTAGTAGATGTGGAAGGAGGTGAATATAGCGTTACCATTACAGATGCAAGCGGCTGCGAATATGAAGACTTCTTTGGGGTTTTAAATACCACAGAACTTTCAGCTACCGCCGAAACTCAGGCCGCCACATGTAATGATGCTAATGGTAGTATTTTGCTGGAAATCAGTGGTGGTACTGAACCTTACACCTTTGATTGGAGTATTGACGGTACAGGAGATAATGATGATGAGCAAAGCCCTAGTGGCGTAGCAGCAGGTATCTATCTAGTAACGATTCGAGATGCAGCTTCCTGTAGCATTACTTTAGATGAGATAGAAGTAGTAGGAAAACCTGCTCCAGTGCTTAGTTTGATCTCTGCGGAACAAAGTATCTGTGGGGAGGCTTCTGGTAGCGCCCTGATTGATTTGCAAGGTGGGGCAGCGCCTTTCACCTTTAGTTGGTCTAACGGTAGCACAGAGCAGAACCTAGGTGGAGTTGACGAAGGCACCTACATATTGACGGTAACGGATACGGATCAATGTCAGGCTACCTTAGAAGTGGTGATTACTTGCTTTGATCCTTGTTCCTTAGCAGTTGGTACAATGGGACAAGAAAAATTGATGGGTTGCCAATCCCAGATCCTGACAGCTACTTATGATCCAACCAATGAAATTGTTGGAGATGGGGAAGTGCGCTTGTTCGTGATCCATGATGCAAGTGGAGCTATGTTGGGAAGTTCAATTCTCAACGTTTCTACTGATCCTACTATCACTTATACCAGTGCTTTGAGTCCGAATGTTGAATACTATCTCTCCGCCGTAGTGGGGAAAGATGATGGAAATGGACTGATCGATTTCAACAATTCATGTATTGCAGTAGCCCCTGGAACACCTTTCTCTTTTGCTCCGGCACCGAATGGCCCAGCCCAACTGATTGCTACCAACTCTACTTTGTGTCCGGGACAGCAATTAGAATTGAAAGTGGAAGTCCAAATTGATGGCAATCCATCCTATGTGTGGGATACGCCCAAGGGAATTATTACTACTACTGTTCCAGAATTGATCGTCAATAATTTCGGAACTGCTGATGTAGGAGAGTATTTGGTAGCCTACAACATTGGAGGTTGTGATTCGGAACAGCTCGGTCCGCTGGTAGTCACTTTGGATGGAGGTGCAGGCGAAGTATCCGCTGGTGAAGATGTCACGCTCTGCGGTGATGGTTCCTTCATTTTAGAAGGAATGATGCCGGAAGGTGCTACAGGTACCTGGTTTACAACTTCTCCAGCCTTTATTGAGGATGAAAATGACCCGAATTCCTTTGTCGATTCCTTGGTAAATGGAGTAAATACCTTCTATTGGATCGTGAATACGGGCTCTTGTTTAGCCAGAGATACGGTTGAAGTATATCATGCTGTAGCACCAACCACACAGGACCGAAGTATTACCATGGAAGCCAATCAGGCAACCTTGCTATTGAACAAGAAAGCCCTTTTTGATCAGATCACCCAATCCATTCCGGATTCGAATTTAACCTTCTCAATCATTCAGGAGCCGGATGAAGGCCAGTTGACCGTAGATGATGAAGCTAGTCAACTGATCTACCAACGAGATCTTGATATAGAAGGCGATTTAGACCTGGAGTTTATCTATGAGGTATGCAATGTGGACCCAGAATGTGGCGAGTTGTGTAGCCAATCCACCATTACCCTAAGCATCAAATACCTGGAAACGGAGATTATTTCATATAAGAAGGGACTTAGACCGGGTGGTAAAAGTCCTACTTGGAATATCACCCTCCTGCGAGATTTAACCGAGGCCAAACTGACCATTGTAGATCGGTGGGGTAAACGAATCCATTCCGAGGAATATTTGCCGGAAGACAATTTGTCAAAGGGGAATATGCTGGAAGCTTGGGATGGCAAGAACTTCGCTGGTGTGAGTATGTATACCGGAGCCTATTACTTCATCTTCGAAGGTACACCGACATCGGGAGATAAACCTATAGTTGTTAAGGGAATCGTTTACCTATTGAAATAGAAACACCTAAAAAACTGATCATGAAATCTTTATATATATCCGCTTTGTTTTTCTTCATTGGCCTACATCAAGTGCAAGCTCAGTTGCTGACTCCCTACACCCTGTACCGAGATCAATGGGGAGTACTTAATCCGGCCAGTGTCTCCAATAACTATACCCTGGACGAATACACCTTTGCCCTATCTGCCACGAATCGACACCAGTGGTTGGGAAATGGTTTCAATTATGACTATTCCCCCAATACACAGTTGGTCAATTTTGAGGGTATATTGGAGTTTAGTAGGATCGTAGTGGGAGGGCATATTTTGCAGGATCGAACGGGAGATCTTTCCAATCTAGGTTTTTACGGCCGATTTGCCTACATGATTCCTTTGGATCGTTTCTCTAAGCAAATGGTTTCGATAGGTTTAGCTGCCGGGTTTTTACAAAACCGCTCCATGATCGACGGCTCGGATAGCGAATACTTTGATTCTCCGGAAGAAGGGATCATTCCCGGTTCCGTCTTGAAGCCAGATGTAAGTATCGGAATCTATTACTATAAGGAGGATATCTGGTATGCAGGGGTGTCAATTCCTCAGCTCCTTAGTTTGGATTCCGAGTTTGGTGAAGATCAGATCGCCTACTCTCTTAAGCAGCCGAGGCACTACTACGTAGTTGGAGGTGGATACATCCCATTTGATTTCTTTGGTTTTGGAGATGGCTCCTCCTTCTTAGAGATTTCTGGATGGGGAAGATATTTACCGGTACGCCAGAGTAAGGCAGATTCCTTTGCTCATTTATTTCGCGTCGATGGAAATGTAAGATACCAGCACAGTCAGATTGCCTGGGTGGGATTTGGGGTAGGTTCCGATTTGGCAACGGATTTTTCGACCTTCCATGCCGAGTTTGGCTTTATCGGAGGAGAGGCCCTAAATCTCTCTAATGCCCAATTGAAAATCGGCTTGGCGATGGATTTCTCTTTTGGCGAAGGTGTGAAACGATTGGGACCTAGCGCGGAGATTAATGTGATTTACGCTTGGTATTAGAAATAGTTAGGGTGCCGATTATTTTGGGAACAGGAAGGTAAGCCACGAGAAACCTTTTATCTTGAGGAGGAGTTCCAAGAAGCTCATTACGAAAAACCACACACCTTATGCGTATTCCTGTTCCCACGCTTTTGGCTGCCTTGGTCAGCCTTTGTTTGATTAGTTGTCAATCTTCCAGTGCTACTGATAAGGAGGGGGAAAAGACCTCTCCGCCGAACGTTCTGTTCATTGCCATAGATGATCTAAATACCTGGCTCGGTTGCATGGACGGCCACCCAAATGCTAAGACGCCCAATTTGGATCGCTTGGCTGCTCGCGGGACCTTATTCACCAATGCGCATTGCCAAGCTCCTATCTGTGGCCCCTCCCGGGCTAGCTTGATGACAGGCCTTCGCCCTTCCACTACAGGCATATATGGACAGATTAATGATCAAAAGATCCGGCAAGCAGACAGCCTCCTATCGGATGTGGTTTTTTTACCCCAGTACTTTCAGCAAGCGGGCTACAAAACGATGGGCAAAGGGAAGCTTTTTCACCATTTCGCACCCGAAGGTGTTTTCGAAGAGCGGGGCGGACGAGAAGGGGGCTTTGGCCCGAAGCCAGAAAAGCGATTCAAGTATGACCCAGAATGGTTTGGCAAACCTCCCGGAACGCAGACCGATTGGGGTGTCTATCCCGCTAAGGATGAGGACATGATTGATTATCAAACGGCCCAATGGGCCATCGAACGATTACAACAAGAGCATGATCGCCCCTTCTTTTTGGCTGCTGGTTTTATACGCCCCCACGTGCCCTTCTATGCCCCTCAGAAATGGTTTGATCTATACCCCTTGGATAGCATTCAATTACCTCCATATCTGCTCAATGATCAGGGAGACATTCCTGAGATCTCCGCCCAATTACATGAAATATTACCCATGCCAACGACAGAATGGGCCAAGGAGCAAAAAGAGTGGAAGGCTATGGTGAAAGCCTATTTGGCCTGTATTTCATTTGTAGATCACTATGTTGGCCAAGTTCTGAACACCCTGGAGGCCAGTCCATATGCGGATAATACGGTAGTGGTGGTTTGGTCGGATCATGGCTATCACCTGGGCGAGAAAAATCGGTTTGCTAAACATTCGTTGTGGGAAGAGGCTACTCGAGTGCCCTTGATCTTTGCCGGCCCGGGGATCGGGGCTGAGGCCGTCTGTACCCGCCCCGTGGAATTACTGGATCTATATCCTACCCTGCTCGACCTTTGTGGCTTATCCCCTAATCCTCAAAATGAAGGAAAAAGTTTGTCCTCACTCCTAAAGGATCCAATGGCCGCTTGGACCAAGCCTGCTATTACAACCTACGGTCGCAACAATCATGGAATAAGAACGGATCAATATCGGTTCATTCATTTTGAAGATGGAAGCGAGGAACGCTACGATCACTCCCAAGACCCCAATGAATGGCATAACCTGACTAAAAAACAAGGAACTGAAGCTGCCGCATATGCCGCTGAAGAGCATTTACCCTCCATCAACAAACCCTGGAGTCCCGCCAATTCTAAGGGGGCAAATGCCTATTTGGAGGCTCAACGACAGCGAGATGTGCAAGAGGAAAAGTAAAAGGCTAACTCCAAGGTTTCCAGGCCTTTGGGACTAAACTAAAGTGTTGTTTA
>CAJXPD010000453.1 GCA_913057785.1 uncultured Lewinella sp.
CTTCCATAATGAGCGGACCTCGTTCCGATCGGAGCAGATCTACACCAGCTACGCTAAGGCCTACCGCCTTGGTGGCGCGAATGACCATATTTATTTCGGCTTGTGTGAGTTTTTCAGCGCTTGCACTGGCGCCTCGGTGTAGATTGGAGCGGAACTCTCCTTTCTGGGCCTGCCGCTTCATGGAGGCGACCACCTCACCAGCTACGACTAGTGCCCGAATGTCCGCACCCTTGGCTTCCTTGATGAATTCCTGCATGATCACACGTTCTTTCAATCGCTGGAAGGCTTCTACCGTCGATTCTGTCTGTTGCATACTTTCGCAGAGAATAACGCCGATGCCGTGTGTCCCTTCGAGAAGTTTAATCACTACGGGAAAACCATCTAGGACGTTTACGGCGGACCATAGATCACTATGTTGCCCCAAGGCTACAGTCTTGGGGGTAGATAAGCCCTGACGCTGTAATTGTTGTAAGCAGCGAAGTTTGTCTCTTCCAAGCAGGAGGGCATTGGCTCGAGCAGCAGTGAATACATTCATCAACTCGAAATGCGTGATTACGGCTGCTCCTTGTTGAGTAACAGAAGCACCAATCCTGGGAATGACAGCATCGTAATGACGAATAGGTTGTCCTTCGTAGTAGATCTCAGGATGACCATCTTCGATCACTAAATTGCAAAGGGTGTGATCGATAATAGACATATTATGGCCTCGAGCTCTCCCAGCTTTGTATAAGCTTTGTGTAGAGTATAACTGTGGCCCTCGGGATAATATAGCGATATCCATAACTAGGACAAGATACGATATTTTACCTATATTGAGCACTGTAAATCACTGGTACCCAACAATGGTGAAGTATTTTGATAGGTAATGTCTAAGGAATGTTGAGGAATATTTCCTACTCATGATTTCTGCTTCATTATCCTTTTCTCCTTCTGTTCAATTCATTATTTATTACATGGATATCTCGAATGCACCGCTGTCTCCGCAGCTAAACGATAAGAAAGTAATCAATGCATGGGCGTTGTTCGATTGGGCAAATTCTGCTTTTGCGCTCGTGATTACGGTCGCCATTTTTCCCGCCTACTTCACTACTGTTACTGCAGATACGGTTTCTGTTTTTGGTATTGAAATGTCGAATTCCAGCTTATTTGCTTACGCTATTTCTGGATCCTACCTTTTGATTGCCATCTTTTCGCCCTTGCTATCTGGAATTGCTGATTCCGGAGGCAAGAAGAAATTCTTCCTGAAGTTCTTCACGATCTTCGGGTCCATTGGTTGTATCTCCTTGTTCTTCTATGATTCTGGAAGTCCAGTCGCCTTAGGGGTGATTGGGTTTATGATGGGGATGATCGGCTTTGCTGGAGGTTTGGTTTTCTACAACTCTTATCTGCCGGAGATTGCTACAGAAGATCGTTATGACAGTGTTAGCGCCAAGGGATTTTCTTACGGATACATCGGGAGTGTGTTGTTGTTAATCGTTAACCTACTAATCATTCAAAAGCCGGAATGGTTCGGTGTGGCGGATAAAGGCACGTTGGCTGCGCGCATATCCTTTTTGATGGTGGGACTATGGTGGATTGGCTTTGCCTTGATCCCTTTCCGGGTATTGCCTCCAGATCCTAAGGATAAACCCCAAGGGGGCCTATTGAGCCGCGGCATGGAAGAACTAAAGAAGGTATGGCGAGAACTGAAAGAACAAGGAAGTACGAAGGCTTTTTTAATCTCTTTCTTTTGCTATAGCGCGGGGGTGCAAACAGTATTGTTTTTGGCTTCTATCTTTGCAGAGAAGGAGTTGAATTTCGATGCAGGTAAGTTGATCATTGTAGTTTTGGTGCTGCAATTGGTAGCGATCTTAGGGGCTTATCTTTTTGCTAAGATTTCTGAACGTTTGGGTAATATCGCCTCCATCTTCATCATGCTTATTATTTGGGTAGGGATCTGTGTATTGGCCTACTTCGTACAAAACCAGGCTCAATTCTTTTTGGTTGCGGCATCGGTAGGATTGGTGATGGGAGGTATACAATCGCTTTCACGATCCACCTATTCTAAGTTGATACCCGAAGAGACGGAAGATACGACTTCTTACTTTAGCTTCTATGATGTGGTGGAAAAAGTGGCCATCATCGTAGGGACCTTTAGCTTTGGGTTTATTGAACAGATTACAGGAAGTATGCGGATCAGTGTTTTAGTATTAGCTTTGTTTTTTATTATCAGTCTACTGATTCTGACCAGGGTACGGGTTAAAAGTTAAGAGCCTATTGGAATCTATCTGACTGCTAGACAGGCTCAACAATCTGGTTTTATTACACCCTTTTCGACTTTTTCCTGCCTGGCTTTGCCAAGCATACAGCTTCGTCACATAGCGCAAATCTCTTTTTGGCACTGGCAAAACATGCGCTAATCCTCAAAAAGAGCCTCAATTGCCAAAAAAATATGCCAATAATAAATTCCAAAAGCTAAATTCAAACAGCTTCTAAGGCTTTTTCCTAAGTTTGTGGCTGTAATTGCTTAATCTACCCATGGAAGAATACTTAGCACAGGCCCAGGAGCTGGCAGAACAGCTTACTCCACAAGAGTGGGCCTACATCGGAGGAGGTTTTCTTTTCTTTCTGATCATCATGATGGCGATCAGAAGAAGCCGCAAACGCAGAAAAGTTCGAGTAAAAAAAGCTTCCAATATACGATTGCACTCCTTTCAAATTGCTCCGCTTGGGCGTGATGCCTTCGTCAAGATTAGAAACACGGGAGAGCCTGCTGTGTTAAGCGGCCTTAAGATCGTCGGCAGGGACGATATGATCATCAAGAATGCTTTTGCCGGACAGAAGATCGACCAAAATAAGGAGTACGGAATTTTTCTAGAGGTAAATGGGCGTGAAAAAATTCAACCCGGATTCCTGCTAGAAGTGACTATCCTAGGGCCTAACGGACAAGTTCAAAAAAGTACCCTGAAAGTCGCTAATTGAGATACTACTTGTCTGATCCCAGAACTTTTTACCCGACCACTAGTTGTATAGAGAAAGTGAGAAAATTTTAGCTGTTACCAAATGTTTCATTATGAGTGCTAAGGACAATTCTATACACCGATTTAAGGTGAATGATATCGAAGGTAAAGAAGTGAATCTAGCCGACTTCGAAGGTAAGGTTCTACTAGTGGTTAATACTGCATCCAAATGTGGTTTCACTCCACAGTTGGATGATATGGAAGATCTTTATCGAGAGTTTAGAGAAGAAGGTTTTGAGATTCTGGCTTTCCCTTCTAATGATTTTGCTGGACAGGAACCCTTAGAAGGGAAAGAAATCCAACAATTCTGCCAGATGAAATACGAAGCCTCCTATCCCATTTTGGAGAAGGTCCATGTTAAAGGCCAAGGGGCACATCCCGTCTACAATTTTCTATCTAAAAGATCTGAGAATGGAAATGTTTCGTCTACGCCACGCTGGAACTTCCACAAATACCTCATTGATAAACAGGGCCAGGTGCGCACCTTTTTTTATACATTTACACGGCCCAACGCAAACAAGGTGAAAAAAGCCATCCGGCAATTGATCGAAGAATAAGGGTGCATTACTAGTCTAAATTACTTACATGAAAGTTGATATCCTGGCCATTGGAGTACATCCCGATGATGTAGAGTTGGCTTGTTCAGGTACTTTACTCCGCCATATTGATGAAGGTAAAAGCGTGGGATTATTGGACCTAACCCGTGGAGAATTAGGAACGCGTGGTACACCGGAGATCAGAGATCGAGAAGCTGCAGAATCCGCCCAAAAAATGGGCGCTACCTTCCGAAAGAACCTAGCCATGGCTGATGGCTTTTTCCAATATACTCCTGAGAATATCAAGGCGATTATCCGAATCATTCGGATGCACCAACCGGACATCGTCTTAGCTAATGCCATTAGCGATCGCCATCCCGATCACGGGCGCGCCGCCAAACTCACATCCGATGCCTGCTACTACGCTGGCTTGGCTAAGGTTGAAACCTTGGACGACGAGGGCAAAACGCAGGAGCGCTGGCGGCCTTCTGCTGTGTATCACTATATCCAAGATTACAATCTAGAGCCGGATTTGGTAGTTGATATCACGGGCTACATGGATCGGAAAATGGAATTAATCAAGACCTTTAGCTCACAATTCTTTGTTCCAGAGGCTAAGGAATACGATAAGGAAATGAGTTCGCCAATCTCTGGCGCGGACTTCATGGCTTTTCTAACCGCCAAGGCTCGCTCCTATGGCCGTCCCGCGGGCTTTGAGTTCGGGGAGGGATATACGGTTAGCCGCACCATTGGGGTGCATAGCCTATTTGATCTGAAATAATCTTCCAGAATTTCTCAGTAACGAATGATCGCAAGTGCTATCGGAGCTCGGTGTTAGTTGTTGAGTTGCTGTTGTAATTTACCATACTTACCCTCCCGGTTTTCGGCATATTGCACTTCGCCCAAGCGGAACTTGATGGGGAGGTTCGTAGCTTTTTCTAGTTTCACTTCCAATTTGCAAAAGAAGGCGAGATCCTGATAGGACCAGGCTCTTGGTTGTTGATTAGGGCTGCGGAGCATCACCTCTTCTAGAGGGAGTCTTGTTTGCTTATCTGCCTGCGTAAACTGTAGATGTTTTACGGATTGACTGAGAGAAGAGGGGGGCAATTGGACAGCTTTCGCTTGACGCAATTCCGGTAAAGAGTGTCCAGCAATAGTTAGTTGCTGGGCCTGAGCCAGAAAAGGGGCTGAAAAGAACAGTATAATGATTAGATGTTTCATTCCTCGGCCGTGTTAGCGGAAGTTCCTTTGCTTTTCTTGGAACCTCGATACAGCTCAAATTTATGGAATTTACACTCCAGAGCTCCATTGTATAAGGTGATTTTTCTGGAAGGACGGAGACCTATATGCTTTAAAGCTGCTTTATTAGAGGAAATGATCCAGGCTTCCCACCCAGAATAGTCTTGTTTGAGTTTATCACCAATCTTTTGATACAATTCGTTGATGTCAGTGCGCTCCAATCGCTCGTCATAAGGCGGGTTGATGATCAGTAAGCCGGGCTGGGGTAGGGGAGTGACTTCCGAAAATTCAGATTGTACTACTTTGACCTTATTGAGCAAGTTTAGTGCCCGGAGATTGGTTTTTGTAGCCTGAACTGCGTCTATCTCCCAATCGCTTGCCCAAATGGTAGGAGAAGAATCCCTGATTTCTCGTTCCGCCTCTTTGCGAATCTTACGCCATAGGCCTCCTTCAAAATCTTTCCACTTCATAAAGCCAAACTGACGCCGAAGCCATTGCGGTGGAATGCGGTGAGCAATCAGAGCAGCTTCGATTGGCAAAGTCCCTGAGCCACACATCGCATCCATAAAGGAACTATCGCCATCCCAACCTGCCAAGAGAATCATACCCGCTGCTAGTACCTCATTAATAGGTGCAGCAACGCTTTCTTGTCGGTAGCCACGTTTATGTAAAGAATCCCCGGAGCTATCCAAAAGTATAGTCCCCCAGTCGTTACGGATATGGAGATGAAGTCGAAGATTGGGAGATTGTACGTCGATACTTGGCCGTCGGCCAGTCTTCTTACGGAACTGATCCACGATGGCATCCTTGGTTTTTAAGGCGGCATAGTGAGAGTGCCGGATAAAGGCGGAATTGGTGACGGCATCAATTGCAAAGGTGTCTGATAAGCTCAGGTATTCCGACCAGTCTACTTTCTGTACCTTCTTGTATAATTCATTTTGATGCTTGACTCGGAAGCGATGAATCGGCACCAAAATGCGTAAGGCGGTGCGCAGATGAAGATTGCTTTTATAGAGCAAAGCTTTATCGCCCTTATATCTAACCATGCGGTTACCGATCTCAATTTCTTCTGCACCCAAGGCTTCCAACTCCTTGGCCAACACCTCTTCTAATCCTGCTAAAGTCTTTGCTAAATAATCCAATAGATGAAATTTTTGGCAAAGATAATAAGTGTTACGATAACTAGAGTTCTACTTTCAAAACCCACTCATCTGGTCGCCACGCCCCCTCCCCCTTGACCGCCATCCTCCTCGCCGTTGACAGTCGGTCTCCCGACCGCTGTCTCCCCCTGTCCCGCCAACTAC
>CAJXPD010000454.1 GCA_913057785.1 uncultured Lewinella sp.
AATCTTCTCCATTTCGACTCAGCAGACATTCTTAAACAACTTCAGAATTAACCTTTTTAAAAAACGATTAATCTAAATATAATGATTCCTGCAGCATTTGATTATCACAAAGCATCTTCGGTGGCGGAAGCCGTTGGGTTGCTTGAGGAGCACGGAATGGACGCCAAGATACTGGCTGGTGGGCATAGCTTGATTCCCGCCATGAAGCTCCGTTTGAATCAACCAGGTATACTCATAGATATTAGCGGCATATCCGAACTCAGCGGCATCAAGGATGATGGCCGAAGTCTAGTGATTGGCGCTAACACAACGCATGGTGCCATTGCTAAATCAGCAGAAGTAGCTAGTTCCGCTCCTATGCTAGCCGCTACGGCTGGTGTAATCGGAGATGTGCAAATTCGCAATAAAGGCACTATCGGAGGTAGTATCGCACATGCCGACCCCGCCGCCGATTGGCCCGCCGCTTTAATTGCATGCAATGCTTCCATCGAAGTGATGGGAGGTAGCGGAAGTCGTACAGTGGCAGCAACGGATTTCTTCGTTGGGATCTACGAAACGGCCTTAGAAGATGGAGAAGTTATCGTAGCCATTCATGTACCCAAAGTTCCTGGTACAGCCGGCAGCGCCTATGAGAAGTTCTTCCAACCCGCATCGCGTTTCGCCATAGTAGGCTGCGCCGCTGTTTTGGAGATGAAGGACAACTTCTGTACCTCAGCTCGCGTAGCTTTCACGGGAGTAGCCGACACTGCTTTCTTAGATGAAAAAGTTAGCGCGGCGCTTGAGAATCAGACCTTGGATGATGCCACCATCAAGGCAGCTAGCGAAATGGCAGCTAGTGATGCTGATATCCTGGGCGATCACTTCGCCTCGGAGGAATATCGACAGCACTTGGCCAAGGTATTTGCCGAAAGGGCCATACGGGCTGCTATCGCAAACGCCTAGTTCAACCTTTAGTATGATTTCGTGTTTCCCTCTTGAGGCACGAAAAAAATTGATAACAGAGGCGGCCCACCAGCCGCCTCTTCTCTATTCCACATATGTCAAAAGAATTATCTGATATAGAGGCGATGCTCGAAACGCAAGGATACATTGCGGATCGGTCCATTGCCATGTCCATCTTCTTAGCCATGCAGTTGGGTAAACCTTTGCTTGTGGAGGGTCCTGCTGGTGTTGGCAAAACCGAGATTGCAAAGGTGATGGCCAACGCCCTCAATACCAACTTGATTCGACTCCAATGTTATGAGGGGCTCGACGCGACCCATGCACTCTACGAATGGAACTATCAGCATCAACTGTTGTATCTGAAAATGGAAGAAGGACAACAGAGAGAATCTGCAGAACTCCAAAAGAGTATCTTCAGTGATACCTTCCTGTTGAAAAGACCAATTTTGCAGGCGATAACGCAAGAAACTAGTCCAGTACTGCTCATCGATGAAGTGGATCGTGCGGATGAAGAATTCGAGAGTTTCCTTCTAGAGGTGTTATCCGATTGGCAAGTTACCATTCCGGAGATCGGTACGATCAAGGCTAAGCATAAGCCGCATGTGATCATTACGGGAAACCGAGTTCGAGAGCTTTCCGAAGCCTTACGTCGTCGCTGTCTCTACCTATGGGTATCCTATCCCACTTTCGAAAAAGAGTTAGCTATCGTCAAAAATAAGGTGCCAGATATCGACCCTACCTTAGGCATTCAGATCTGTCAATTCATGCAAGAATTACGGCAATTGAAGCTGGAGAAGGCACCTGGCGTAGCGGAAACGCTGGATTGGGCCACGGCCTTGGCATCGCTTCATTTCACACACCTGGATAAAGCGGTGGTAGAGGATACGCTAGGTGTGGTTTTGAAGGATTGGCAGGATATGCGCCATGTTCAGGACTCCCTCTCTGAGCTATTCGAAAAAGTTGGCGTGACCAAACGATTCTAGCCGATGTCGGAACCACTCATCAGAAGACAGCTAGAGCTCAGCGCCAATGTCGTGCAGTTTTGTCGCTATTTAAGGTCGAAGGACTACCGGATCGGCCCAGAAGAGGAGGCCGATGCTTTACAGAGTCTTGCCTATATCCCCATAGGTGAACAAGAAACCTTCCGACTTGCCTTGAAATCATTGTTGGCACGAAGTCGAATGCAACAAGAGCAATTTGACGAGCACTTCGATCGCTATTGGAAGGAGTTGGAAAAGGCAGTGGATGCCAAAACCGAAGAAAAGCCGCAAGGTTGGTCCAATAGAGCCCCGAATAAAAAGAGCAAGCAAGAGTCTTTCCAGGCCCTCAAAAGTTGGTTGTATGGAGAGGGTAAGGAGAACGAGGAGGAGGGAGCTATCGCTTCTTACAGTGCTCAAGAGGTCATCACCAAGAAGGACTTCTCCGCGATGACGGATGAAGAAATGCGCTTGGTGATGCGAATGTTGCAACAAATTGCTCGTTCTATTAGCCGGAAAAAAAGTCGCTTAAATAAGGCTTCTAAACTAACTCGTCGCTTGGACCTAAAACGCACCATGCAATTCAATCTGAGGCGTGGAGGTAGTATACATAAGTTTCTGTTTAGTCAAAAAAAGGATAAAAAGTTACGGTTGGTATTGCTTTGTGACGTGAGCAAATCTATGGATCTTTATAGTCGCTTCCTAATTCACTTCATTTATGCCTTCCAGAACGCCAATGACCGGATCGACACCTTTGTTTTTAGTACTGCTTTGCATAAAGTCAGCGAATTCCTGAAGGAATACAAGTTTGAACGAGCCTTCGAAATCATTTCAGACCGAATCCCGCATTGGTCTGGTGGCACTAAGATTGGGCAGTGCCTCACAACTTTCATTGATCAACATGCACACGGACTCTTAGATAGGAAAACGATCGTTCTAATCCTGAGCGATGGCTGGGATACCGGCGAGCCAGAAGTACTAGAAGCGGCCATGCGTCACCTGCAAAAAGCAGCGGGCCGTGTGATCTGGCTGAATCCCCTGGCTGGCAGCCCTGGCTACCAAGCAGAGGCCACCGGAATGAAGACAGCCCTACCCTATCTCGATGTTTTTGCTGCTGCACATAATGTAGAAAGCCTTCGAAAAATAGCTCCAGAATTGCGCAAAGGTAGGAAGCGGAAACCTACACAAATCCGATAATTAAATTTCTACAGATCAGTTGCTACCCAAGAATTTGCCGTTCCACACCTTGGTAAAAGCACATTTTTATTTGAATTCAACTATCTTTGTGGTAGAAACGTTTCTTTTTATTAGAAACCGCAGCAAGAATAAAGGGCAAATTCCCGAGCATCCCTAATTTTGTTTAGTAGTTACTTCAGCCCAGTGTATGGCTCCTTTTATCGAGGCCATTATACCAGGGTCTTTTAGTAAGATTAGTTGTGAAAAAATTACTATAGCCCGGATCTCTCTCACTAAATGGCTATTATGTATCGAACTCTCATGCTCAGCAGCCTTTGGCTGATGGTATCTTTTACGGTTATAAATGCGCAAACTTTCCAAGAAGTCGTCGAAAGCGGAGATAGAAACGTCTGGTACGCCTATCTAGCCAAGCACGACTTAGATGCTTGTAATGGAAACCAATCCTTGTTATCAGCCGCCGCGAAGGCAGGCAACATTCCCTTGATCAAAGCCTTACTGAAGGAGGGTGCACAAGTAAATCAAAGCTGTTCAGGCGGAGATACGCCTTTAATGCTAGCTACCGCCTATCAAAGAAATCATGCCGCAAAAATCTTATTGCGTACCGGAGCTGATCCGATGCATAAAGATGCCATGCAACGGAACACCTTTGATCTTGCCCTAGAGCATGAAAATTTTCAGCTATTTAACCACCTGATTCGTACGGATGGCCATAATCTGGCCGAACCCGACGGTCCTTTTCTTTTCCGTCAGGAGGGAAATATGCTCGCTCATCTACAAATCGTAAAGACTAAAAAAGAAAAAATCCGAGCGATGTCCAATGTGGTGGAGGGTCCTTTCTTTTATAACAAGACATGGGCATGCCATGATAAGAAAGGACAGGAATTGTTTAGTTTCCAGATCCGAAAAAAACCACAACCTACTCCGGCCGAATTCGCAAGTCCTGAAAAGTTATTGGCCATCTCTGACATCGAAGGCAACTTTGATGCATTTGCCAATCTTTTGAAGGGAAATGAGGTCATCAATGAAGATTATGAATGGACCTATGGATCAGGGCATCTGGTTTTGGTAGGAGATTTCTTCGATAGAGGGCCACAGGTTACGGAATCTCTTTGGTTGGTCTACAAGTTAGAAGAAGAAGCAAAAAGAGCAGGAGGTAGAGTACACTTCATCTTGGGCAATCACGAAACCATGAATTTACGAGGGGATTTTAGGTATGTCGACCCGAAGTACTTCGTACATGCAAGTCTTTTCAACCTTCAATACGCCAATCTTTACGCCCCTAATAGCATCTTGGGAGAATGGTTGCGCACGAAAAATACCATGGTGAAAATCGGAGAAACCCTATTTTGTCATGGCGGCCTTTCCCAAGATTTTGTCCAGCGCCAGCTCAGTATTCAGCGTGTAAATGATATTACGCGGAAATACATTGATGCCGACCCTATTCGAGTTAAGAATGATGATGCGGCAAAAGCTATCTTCAATACCTCAAAGGGAATTCTTTGGTATAGAGGATATGTACAGAAGAAAACAGATAGTGAGAAGGTGGCTAAAACGCTGGATTTCTACGAGGCTAGAAATATTGTGGTAGGACATACGCCCGTCAATGAGATTTGCCAACTGTACGACGGACAAGTAATTGCAATTGATGTTCCTCACAATATGGGCGAGGAACATCAACAGGCATTGTTAATTGAGTATAATCAAATGTATGCGGTGGGAATGCATGGCAAGAAACGCTTGTTGAATACGAGTACTGCCAAGATCACGCCCTAGGCATATCAACTAACTATACTTTCTAGGTTAAGTCTTTTACCGCTGTTTTCGCAACAGCATTGTTCTTAACAGACTGTACTCCTTTTTCCATAGCAGCTTTCGAGCTATACATTTCGCTCTTGCCAATGGCTTGGCCATTAGCAGCTTTCAGCACGAAATAAGGATCTCCGTTTTTAGACTCTTTTCTCTCGAAGCGATCATCATTTGGTGCATTCTTAATCACAGACTGAACACCGTTTTCTGCTCCAGCTTTTTTCTCGTAAGCTTCGCTAGCTAGGATGACTTGGCCATTAGTGGCCTTCAAGCGGAAGTAATATTTTCCGGATTTTTCGCTTTGAAAAATTTCAAAAGGCATAGGAAAAGAATTTGGTTCGTAATTAGTACTACTTATACAGAATGGAAGATACAGCAGCAGTCTGAAGGTCAGTGTTACTTATATCCCATCGTGATAAGCCGTACTAATTAAGGATTATTAATATTGGATTTTGAGCTCTCTCAAAGAAAGTTAGCACTTTTGGTGAATGTTCGCTTTCTCATAGTAAGAACTGCAGGGCTAATATAACATTCTTTACTATAGTATGTCCATAAGATACCAAATTATTGTTGGCAGGAGATTATGAACGGTAAATTTAAGTGGATGAAAGTTAAACTAGCAGTCATAAGCTACTGTATATAAGCTTAAAAGCCATGATCATTAGACACGATTTCCCCGATATCATTTGGCTTAAAAAACAGATCAAGGAGCGCTTTGCTTCTCCGGTAAAGGGGAAATTCGATGGCCCCAAGGGTTGGCCAACCGTACTACTAAATGTCAAGTCTCGGGCGAGTCATCGAGGAGGGATCAAAGGGCCATTATCTCTGTTTTACAATCTGAACGGCCAAAGTAGAGTCAGCTTGGCAAGCAAAAGTGTCGACCTAAGACCCGGTTTCTTTTTTCTTACCAACGCCAGTCAAGTATATGACCTGGACATACCTACTTCTGCAGAAACTTTCAATATCCATTTTGGAGAACAATTCCTGGAAGAGATCCTGGAAAGTTTTCGATTCCCTCAAAAGCTGGATCAGGATTGGCGCATCAAGGGAACTCCCTACCACGTTTATAATCGGCTGTATCCAGAAAATCCACTGCTCCA
>CAJXPD010000455.1 GCA_913057785.1 uncultured Lewinella sp.
AAGGGTAGACTCACTCCAAATCCCTCCAGTGGATTCACCACCGTGGTACTTCCTATAGGAGCTTGTTGGCTAATAATTCCGCTTGGGGTAGATTCCAGAAAAAGCCCCTGGTAAGGTTCCTCCAGTTGAGGTTCAAAAGCCCAAAAACCTTGTTGCCGGTCTCCATTGATGCTTTGTGTTTGCTTTCCTACCTGATGATCACCAATGTAAGTATTAAAGCCGATGAAGGAGGCAATTGTACCTAGCTGATCATTTAATTCGGAAGGAAGCGGTGCAGGAAGGTTTTTTAGATTGAATTTCACATTGGCATTTTGGTAAGTAACGGAAGCTCGCAGGAATTTATAAACGCCCGGACTGATATCTGCCAAGGGAATTTCCAAGAAGGGTTCTCCCTCATCACTCACCAGTGCTTTATCGAATATGACCGCCTCCTCAAAATTACTGCCAATCTCTGAAGCTTGGGTCTCAGCTCGATAGATCACCTCACCCGCCTCCACCTGTGTAAACTTTGTTGGTACCAGCTCAAAGTAGAAAGCACTAAGGGCATTGAAATCGGGTGACTGCCCCGCATGTCCTAAAGGCATGCTTGCTTCTTGTCCTAGGTTATTCAGGCGTTCCTGATCTGGATCAAACTTAAATTGGATACGCAGTTTTGGGTTACTCGTGCCCAAATTGTCATCTTCTTTTTTTTGACACGCACAGAGTAAACCCAGACTCAAACTGAGTAGAACTAACTTTTTCATAGACTTGATTTTGATAAATAGTAGTACGGTCTGTCTTTGACTCACACTAAGCCAAGAAGGTACCTGCTGAGGGATAGCTAGTCAAAGCTGAAAAAAGGGGGTTAGTCTTATGAAAAATGAAAAGGATAAGGTTGGGGTCTCTGAAGAAAAAAATGACTAGACAGGAAGAAGACAGTGAATGTATAAAAGAAACTTTTGGGGTTATACATGTCACGAAAGCTGTCTTCTGGTCCTGATGTCTAGCTTAATTGACCATGTGTTGAATACGCAGACAAGATGAGGGAATCATATATCAGAATCCAGTCTTAACACTTGGATTAATAGGATTTTAACTGGAATGTGAAGAATTAGTTAAAGGTCACATAAATTAAAATAAGTCAAATTCCTACCTACTCCTAAGAGGAGTTTACCTGCTATTAAGTACAAGATTTCACCAATTCTGGGGATATACCAACCTGCAAATTCAGCTGATATTTGCCTGAGAAAGATGAATTTATCAGGAATAGCTGTAACGACTTTCCTAATCTCAGTATTAATTAAGTAAAACCGATCTACAGCCTTCTGAGCAGCGCTTTCTAATTCAAAATCAAATCTAGACAACGTTTGACCGGTACGCCAAATGGCAAAAACCTTTTTCAACAAAAGCACTTCGCATGAATGTAAAGAAAAGAGGTACTTGGAAAAACAGTACCCGAAAACACAAAGCTCAACCCCAAAAATACTTCTTCCCTAAAAAGGTGGAAGATATTCAGAGCATCATCACAAAGGCTGAAAAGACCAAAACTAGAGTTAGAGCAGTAGGAAGTGGTCACTCCTTTTCCGACGTGGCCATCAGTAACGGTTATCTGATCAACCTGAAGCACTTTGATCGCATTAGACGCATCAAAGCCGAAGAACTAAGTCCAGAGAACCAGCTTCCACACGACGAATTGATCTATGCTCAGGCGGGGATCACCATCCAGCGCCTCAACCGAAAGCTCAATCGAATGGACCTCTGTTTGGAAAACATGGGTGCGGTCGACGAGCAGACGCTAGCAGGTGCCATTTCTACTGGTACCCACGGCACAGGAGTAGAACTGCCAGCCATGTCTGGCATGGTTAGAGCGATCCTAATTGTGGCTCATGAAGGCCAAGTCTATCGAATCGAACCTAGCAAGGGTTTGGTAGATCCTGCTGTTTTCGAGCAAGACTATCCAAATATAAAATTGGTCCAAGATGACCAATGGTTCAATGCGGCGGTTGTCAACCTAGGCTGCTTCGGAATCATCTTTGCCTATGTCATTCAGGTCAAGCCTATGTATTGGCTCGCCGAAACCAAGGAAGTGGCAAAATGGCCCGAAGTTAAGCGCCAACTGATGTCAAAAGGGTGGCGCAAATTTCTAACCACTTATGAGATTCCCGATCGAGTCCATCCAAAAAGCAAGCAACTTCAAAAGCGAAAGGACCGAAAGTGGAAGAAGAAATGGAAAAGGTTAGGAATCTCGGAGAAAAAAGTCGTTCCGGTTCGAGCGTTGAGTATCATCGTAAATCCTTATAAGTTGAAGGAGGGAGATGAAAATACTTGTCTAATCAGTAGACATATTTTGCTCAAAGAAAGACCCAAAAGCAGCAGACTGCAGGAATGGCTTAGACCGCTACAGTATATTTTGGTTGGTAGCTTCCCTCCTCTACCCTTTCTTTTTTACCGGTTGGTCCGAGGTGTCAATAGATTCACCCCCGGCTTCATGCCTATGGTGATCGAAAACACGGTCAAGTCTCTCCGAGATGACATCTATGTCAATAAGGGTTATAGAGTGATGTATCAAGGTGCCGAATACATCAAGTTGAAAGCCTATGATGCTGAATTTGCCTTCGGCTTAGAAGACAACCGAAAAGGGGCCATCAATGCTGTTGAAGCCATCATGGAACAAGCCGAGCGATTCCGTGAAGATAGCCACCTCTTTCAAAGTAGTCCGGTGGGTATGCGATTTGTACAGGCATCCAATGCCTATCTAACACCGGAGAGTTGTAGGGATATCTGTTATGTGGATACACCAGTACTATTGGATACGCAGGGTGGAGATGGTATCCTAGATCGCTACCAGGACATCTTGATGAAGTTCGAAGGCGTTCCTCACTGGGGGAAAGTCAATAATCGGTTTGTCGGTCGCAAGGATCTCTTGCTGAAGTACTATCCTAAGTTGAAACAGTGGGAGGAAATCTTCCATAAGCTCAATCCGCTGGGCACCTTTAGCAATAACTTTTCCGATCGGCTTAACCTGGGAAAGCTCACCACTGATCAGCAGAAGGGTGGGCGGGGTTTGGCTCGGAATCGACGAAAGCCAAAACCTATAGGCCCAAAGGCAGTAAATTAAGCACCCTAATATCGGACTTCTAAGTCCAGCCTGGAATGGATGCAAGGATAGCGAAGACTCAAAGCAAATTTCTGTATCTTCGCCCAAAGCATACTATACTATGAGCCTCTTTGCTATCCTCTCCATTCTAATTGTTTTAGCTGCCCTATTCGGATATATCAATGTCCGTTTTATCAAGCTACCGATCACGATCGGGATGATGTTGATCTCCATTATCTTCTCTCTTATCGTTTTGATCATCGGACAAGTCGACCCTACCATTCTACAACTCGAACAACAACTAATTGGTGGAATCGACTTTGAAAAGGTATTGATGGATGGGATGTTGAGTTTTCTGCTTTTTGCAGGCGCCCTGCACGTAGATTTTGAGCAACTCAAAAAGCAGGCCTGGCCCATCATCTCTTTTGCCACCCTGGGAGTAGTTACAGCTACCTTTTTGGTTGGAGGTATGATGTACTTCATCCTTCCACTGATTGGTCTCCCCATGGACTTCATCTATTGCCTGCTCTTTGGAGCCCTCATTTCGCCCACTGATCCAATTGCCGTGCTGGGTATCTTAAAAAAAGCTGGCGTCCCAAAATCGCTGGAAATTAAGATCGTAGGGGAAAGTCTCTTCAATGATGGAATTGGGGTAGTGGTTTTTCTAACGATTTTCCAGTTGGCACAAGCTGGAGCTGGCGAGATTCATTTTGGAGAAGTAGCGCTCGTATTTTTGGAGGAAGTGGGAGGAGGAATTGCACTTGGTTTAGGTCTGGGTTGGGTAGCTTACCGCTTAATGAAAACCATTGACAACTATGAAGTTGAGGTAATGATCAGTCTCGCCATGGTGATGGGTGGCTATTTGTTGGCCAATTCGCTGCATTTTTCCGGTCCTTTGGCGATGGTTGTTGCAGGTCTAATGGTTGGCAATGAGCGTTTCCGTACTACCTCTATGTCCGAGACCACTGAGTTGTATGTAGACAAATTCTGGGAGTTGATGGATATCCTCTTCAACGCGATTCTATTTGTGATGATCGGGTTGGAGATTATCTTGATCAAGTTTGAACAATCCTATTTAGTAGCAGGTCTACTAGCCATTCCCATTACCCTATTGGCACGATACATTTCACTGGGACTGCCGATCGCTTTACTCAAAAAACGATTGGAATTTATTCCTAGGACAGATGTGATCATGACCTGGGGAGGACTAAGAGGGGGTATATCCATTGCATTAGCCTTATCTCTCCTGGCTACCATGCCCAGAGATCAAATCGTAGCCATGACCTACATCATCGTTGTCTTTTCCATCGTTGTGCAAGGACTAACCGTAGAGCGAGTAGTAAAACGACTTGGGGCTAGTTAGAAGCTGTTTTACACCTAGTACTTTCGGGTGAAAGCTCAGTAATTCCAGGGATTGGTACTTTCGGGTGATGCATTGAAGCCTTTGTGCGTGTAATTTCGTATCAGTTTACATCACCAATCGAAAACTCGTATAATGAATTTAAAAGTTGAAGTACCCATTAACGCTACTAAAGAAGCAATCTGGAATGTCATCACCGATATTGACGGTGCCCCTGATCGAATTAGCGGTATTGAAACAGTAGAAGTTCACCACCATCCGGGCGAAGACCTAGTTGGCCTTAAATGGACAGAAACCCGAATCTTGTTCGGAAAATCGGCAACTGAAACCATGTGGGTTACGGAGGCTGAAAAGAATAAGTACTATAAAACCCGAGCAGAAAGTCATGGCGCTATTTACACCTCGATCATGCGGATTGATGAGAAAAATGGGCAGAACTTTCTCGGTATGGAATTCTATTCTCAAGCCCAATCATTTGGTGCCAAGTTTATGGCAACTGTGCTAGGCCCCTTGTTTAAAGGAGCCACCAAAAAAGCCTTGTTGAAGGACCTAGAAGATATCAAGAGTCATTTGGAAGGATAATCGGACGTTTACTGCCCATCCCATACTCATTTACACCCCACTTTACTGCTCAAGGTATAGGCGTTAAAATGTTATATTTGGTACCCTATCGTTTTGTTGACTTAAACTATCGAGTATGTATCAAAGGGGTCTACCACATTTGGTTCTTATCTTTACCTTTCTGCTAAGCTATAGTTGTATGAATAATAAGGATTCAGCCCCAGCCGAAGAAGGCGCCTGGGAGGGTTGCGTAATTGGGATGTATCCCGAAAATGGGAATGAAACTTTACCTACTGGCAATCAAGAAGAGATTGATGATTTTGAAGCCAAGATTGGTAAAGAGATCGGATCTGTAGTTTGGTTTCCCACTTGGGACGATGAATTCCCGTTAGAGGCCTGCCAAAAGCTACATCAACGAGGCATTATCCCCCATCTCACCTGGGAGATATTCTGGCCGTCGGAAGATCCCAACAATACCCGCCAAACAGGGGCCAATGGGTATGAAGGCTTTAATGAAGTATTGAGTGGGAAGCATGATGAATACATCGACCGTTTTGCCGAAGGAGCAAAAGCCTTCAATGAAAGAGTTCTTATGCGTTTCCTACATGAATTCAATGGCAATTGGTATGTGTGGAGTGGGAATAAAAATGGTAAAGCGGAAGGTGGACCTGAAAAGGTAATAGAGGTATGGAAGTATGTCGTAGATCGATTCCGTAAGGTGGGTGCTGACAACGTGAAATGGTTGTGGGTTCCTCATGGCCCTTCCACCGATCTCTCGACAGAAGCTTGGAATGCGGTGGCTAATTATTGGCCAGGCGATGAGTACGTGGATTGGATCGGTCTTGATGGCTATAATTTCTATCCGCAGGACCCCTGGGGTGGAAAACGACCGCTACGCGATTTTGACAACTGCTTCCGAAAACTGTATGATGATTGCGCGGTGCTGGGTGACCAGCCTATGATGATAGCAGAGTTTGGAACGGGAGAGTTTCAGTCAGATGAGTTT
>CAJXPD010000456.1 GCA_913057785.1 uncultured Lewinella sp.
AAGTGGCGGCGAATCAAAATGTGGAAATGGCCAAGCTGCTAATTGATAATGGCGCAGATGTACATTTGGTTGATTCCTTCGGAGATCCAGCCATTAATTGGGCATCCTACTATGGTCATGTTCCTCTAGTGGATCTATTGGTGCAGAAAGGGGCAAGTTGGGATGTGAAGAGTGAACATGGCTCTGCGATTGAGGTGGCTATGAAGCAGTGGAACGATGAACTCCTATCTTATTTCATCGATAAGGGCGCTGGCGATCCACTCGATGGAGAAGATAAAGCGCTAGCCACAGCTATTCGTCAAGGAGATTTTGATGCTGTCAAAGAATGGATTGGTAAAGGAGGTTCAGTTGACCTAAAAGATGAGTTATCAACGCCGATCTTAATCAATGCTGCCTCCGCGGGGCACGCAGATATCGTTGATTTACTATTATCTAAAGGTGTTAGTTTGGATGTGATGAATAGAGTGGGGCAAACCGCCATTGGTAGGGCGGCCTTCTTTGGGCACGTTGAGGTGGTGAAGGCACTGTTGGCTAGCAGAGCTGATGTTAATCTGACGGATGATAAATATGGGCTGTCTCCATTAGTAAGTGCAGCCGCAGGGGGGAATCCTGAAATTGGTAAACTATTGATAGATCGAGGAGCAGAATTAGACTATCAAGAAGGCATCTCCGGCTTCACTCCTTTGATGATGGCTACGGCCTATCGGCATGTGGAGTTTGTACAATTGTTATTAGAGGCTGGTGCCAATCCGTACATTAAAACGATGGAAGGCATGACGCTGTCGGATATGGTAGGATATGCCAATAACCCACAGATTGCCGAAATGGTGCAGCAATACCTAATGAATAACTAAGGTGACAGGCTTACGAACCATACGCGTCTTTGAACATCAAGTCTTGAAGGTGGGAGAGGAGGTGAATCAAGTCATCTTTGGTGATGCCGATTTTCAGGCCCTAGCAAAGTGGGTTGCAGGGCGTGATTGTCCCTATCTCAAGATTGAGCATAAGGCGGTAAGATTCAGGAGCTATGTCGGAGTGATTCAGTGTAATAGCCTGTGTATTGAGATATTGCCTAAATTGGATCGGTGGTTGCCTTCTACAGACGCTATTCAAGCCTGTTTGGTGGAGATGTTGAAGGTTTCGCGGTTTTTGAAAATAGATACCTTGAGATCGGTATCTATTTCCCTAACCTCCCTTCCCTTAATTGATCTGTTCTGGAAATTTTACTTAGAGGAAGTTACCAAACTCTTGCAAGAAGGTTTGATTCGTTCATACCGGCGTGATAGGGGGTGGAAGCCACACCTGAAGGGTAAGCTGGAGTTGTCTAAACAGTTACGGCATGCTCAAGCTGTAAAGGGTTTTTACACCCAAGCAACGACTTATGACTATAATCATCCTGCGAATGCCGTGCTTTATGGTGCTTTAATGGTCTTGAGACGCTTACCCCTTTCCCCCGCAAATCAAATATTGCTTGGGCAAGTACTAAACCGCTTCCCGAAACTTACTTATTCTTCAGCTCATTTGCGCCAGTTGGATGCATTACATTTCGATTGGAAAATGAAACGGTATCAAGATGCCCTTTTTCTGGCCAAGATGATATTGAAGGACAACAGTCCTGACATTAGATCCGGAAGCCATAATGGGGTGGCTTTGATTTTTGATATGAATGCCCTGTTTGAGACCTACATCTATCATCTATTGCTACGATCGAAGCCGGAACAAGCCAGTGTAAGCTATCAGGAACAGCGTTACTTCTGGCTGAAGAGAAGCATAAGGCCTGATCTTGTTTGCCAGTTGGAGGATAAACGCGTTGTGATGGATACCAAGTGGAAGTTGCTTCCGAAGGGACAACCTCCGATGGAGGACCTCCGACAAATGTATGTCTACAATAGGTATTTCCGTGCTGCAAAAGGGATCTTGTTGTATCCCAAGCTGGGGCTGAATGAATCAATTACGGCACCCTATCATGGTGTGGGTGCTTCGGTGGATCATGGGATTTGTGAGGTGCGATTTGTAAATGTAGTGGAGAACGGACAGCTCAATATAGGTATTGGGAAAGAACTGTGGGCTAGCTTTTAGCAAATATGGAGGGGACAATCAAAACAGAAAAGGGGTTGATACTACCAGTTATCAACCCCTTTTCTGTCTCTTCAAGTATTAACTTGGTAATACCCCCTACACCGAAGTGCAGGGGGGGATTTACCTTATTGTGGTAAATAATCTAGTGCCAAGTTTATAGGGGCGAGCTGTTTCAGCTGCACATATGCTTACTCTCCGACTCAGCTTACCCTAAAGATGGTAGTTACAATCGATTAGAATCCGTAAGAGAATCCTACACTGTAAGTGACACCTCGTTTGTATCTTCCGTAAATGTATTCTTGACCTTTGAACTCAGAGAAGATCTCATAATCTGGGTTAACCAAGTTGATGGCTCTAAGCTTAACTTGGAATCTTCCGAATTTCTTAGCTAGAGAAACATCTAATTGGGAACGTCCTCTTTCGAAGATGTCAGGCGTACCTTCTACACCGGTAGAATACAATCGATCTCCAAAGAAATTATAAGCAACTATAGCGTCCCATCCTCTGTCTTTGTCAACAAAACTCAAATTCACGTTTGCTACTACTGGAGATTGACCTACCAACTCTCTAGTATCAGAGAACTCAGGATCTACATCTCTTGCTCTTAGTAGTTCCTCGTCATCAAGGGCTACCTCTGATTGAATCAGGGCCATGTTAGCACCGATGTTGAATTTGGCTAAACTAGGTGAGATGAAATCCAAAGCCTTACGAACCTCGAATTCAGCACCAAACAAGGTAGCATCAGTTGAATTCACCCAGGTAAACTGTGGATTACCAGCTGGTCTAAAGGTTCTAACGATTGGGTCCTGGAATTCCTTATAGAAAGTACTTACCGCAATCATTTCCCCTGGACGAAGGAAGTATTCGTATCGAAGGTCTATGTTGTTGATTCTAGATCTAGTCAAATCAGGATTACCAAACACGGTTGGATCACCGATGAAACCGAAGGATCCAAATGGCGCAATTTCTCTCATGTTCGGACGAGCCAAGGTATTAGAGTAACTGGCTCGCAAGTTCATATTGTTGTTCAAGGCATAGATGAGGTGAAAAGCGGGTAGCACATCTAGCTCGTCAATTTCTCCAATGAAGTTCTCAGGATTCGGATTGAGCTCAGCAGCGGCACTCTCCACATAATAGTCTGTACCTTCAATCCTTGCTCCGAAAATACCTTTCAAAGCAGGCGTCAATTGATACGTTAACATACCGTAGGTAGCCCAAACAGAGGTTTCACCAAAGTAATTGTTAGCGGCTTGTGTATCATCAACAATATAAAGACCAATTGTATTTCTTGTTGGAGTAGTTTCTACTACACCTGTATTCGCTGGACCAAAGTAGGCATCTGGATCACCAGCATAGACCTCACCCTGAGATCGCAAAACATTGTAAATACTCTCGGTGAAATTTCTATCCGTGGCAGTATAAAGACCACCAAACTTGATCTTATTGGCTTTGTTGGCACCTTGAGCGATTGGGATGGTGATATCCACTTTGGCCTCATAAGAGTCGTCCTGTAGCGTTCTGAAGTAGTGCCCTGGACTTAAGTATTGAGAGGTTGTAATAGAATATCGATCTCTATCGATGATGTAAGTATTCGCAAAGAACCTCAAATCAGGTTCATCCTGTTTGGTTCGAACGATGCTTCCTGCCCATTCGATCTTAGTATTGCCTAAGCTGGGTAATACGTGAGATCCACTACCTACCAAATCCACCAATTCTCTTTCTCTGAAGCTTAATGTACGGGATTCAAACAGGTCAACTGGTCGGGCAATACCGAAAGAACCATAGTCACCGTCCAGAACACGTGCCTCTTGCGCACCTTGATGACTGTAGATGGCGTAAAGGCTAATTTCATTATTGGAAGAAGGTCTAATGGAAATGCCAAACAATCCGCCAAGGTTGGTTTCCTCTTGACTTCGTGTATCACTCATTGCAAAGGTTTGCTGCAAGAAGTCGTCTCCACCAAGGTTTCGGAAGTTATTATTTTCAGCTGCCTCGTAGTGAGCAAAATCTTTGGAGAAGTTTGCAGCCAATAGCAAACCAACTGGTACATTTCCAGCTTTTACTTGATTTCCAATATTGAATGAGAGGCTATAATTCGGGCCAACACTCTTAAGCGAAGGGGCCATTTCTGTATTGAATGACTTAGCAATGTTGTCTAATTCTGCGGCTAAGGCATTATCTCTTCTAGCTTGAGAAGGAGCAGCGCGAGTCAGTAGGGAACTGGATACACCTTCAAGCTTGGGATCTAGTACTGCCGCTGGTACATCCAGCAGACCATCATTGAAACCGTATTGGGCCTGTCCGCCAGCATTAAAAGTTCTGAAATTATCGATGAAAGAACTTTGGGTATTGTAAGAAGAAGATACAGATACCCCGTAGGTGAATCTTTCTGGTAGTGTCTTGATCTTGATGTTCACATATCCACCGGTGAAGTCACCAGGTAAATCTGGTGTAAAACTCTTGGCAGCGATAATGTTATCTAAAAGGTTACTTGGAATCAAGTCCAATTGGGCACTATTACGATAAGGATCGATACTAGGTAAGCGAGTGCCATTAAGAGCAGTTGTGGAATAGCGATCACCCAAACCACGAACGTATACGTATTTGCCATCAACGATAGTCGTACCGGTTACTTTTTTCAAAGCACTGGCAGCATCTCCGGCACCCAACCGCGAAATTTCTTGTGAAGAAATACCATCTTGAATTTTATCAGACTTCTTCTGAAGCATCAAAACAGCATTTTCGGTCCTTTCGACGGCTTTTGCTTTAACTACTACTTCCAAATCAAGCTCTACAGCATCATCGGAAATAGCCACGTCAAGATAGGTCGTCTCGTTGGCCTTAATTTCAACTTCTACTACTTTCTTATCCACATAGCCGATATAGCTGACATGGATGGTGTAAATGCCGGGCGCTGCATTGAATTGGTACTTTCCGTCAAAATCGGTAGCAGTTCCAATAGCAGTACCTTCGATTAGAACGTTAGCTCCAATTAAGGTTTCCCCGGATTTCTCGTCAACAATGGTACCTGCTATGGCACCCTGTTGTGAAAATGAGGTAGCTACAATCCCTAACAACAAGAGGGGTAGGAAAAAAAGCTTTTTCATAGTTATTAAATTGCACTAGATTAAAAAAGGAAGAAGTCCCGGATCAATGATCCGGGACTTGCGATTGAAATATGATTATTTATTTTGTTACAATAAGTTTATGTGCTAATTGCACTCCTTCGGCCTGGAGTACCACAAAGTAGTATCCGTTGGCCATGTTGCTGACGTTAATGTCAACAAGGTGTTCTCCGCCAATAGTAAGTTCATTGTTCATGACTTGCTGAACTACTTTACCAGTCAAATCGAATACCATCATGCTTACGTTAGTCGTTCTAGGTAGTTCAAATTTGATTGTTGCAAAGTCGAATGAAGGAGTCGGCATAGGAGCATTCATTACAAATCCTTCCTCTTCCTTCACCGTTTCAGTGCTAGTGTAAATGTCACCTAGGTAACCGTACTCATCAAGTGCAGTCCAGCTTCTCAACCAAAGATCAGCAGTTGGATCAAATGCCCCTTTATAAGCAGTTTCCATGAAGTAATCATCATCAATACTTCCAAGGTTTTGACCAGCAGGACCGTTTTCTTGAGGTCTTGGGTCAAGTCCATTGTCTGTTACTCGACTTACACCAGCTAGTAATGGATCTTCTACAGCGTTTCCTGAGGCAACAAGATTGTCAATCAATACTTGTTGGTTAGTAGGAGCAGGCGCCTCGTTTTGGTCAACAAGGATCGCGAAGTCAGTGATCGCACCACCAGCACCGAAGTCCCACCAGATGTTATTAGCGAAAGCTAAATCACCGTTCACCAAGTTGTCGTAAGAGTCAGCACCGTCACGATCTTCGATGGCA
>CAJXPD010000457.1 GCA_913057785.1 uncultured Lewinella sp.
TAATGACCTATCTGGTTTTCGCTTTTCTGACCACACTTTTCCGAGAGCTGATCAAAGATATGGAAGATGTGGAAGGAGATACACGAGGAGGCTTCCGAACCGCACCGATCGCCTGGGGTATGAATACCTGTCGACAGATTGTCACCCTTTTGGGCGTCATCATTTTGTTCTTCCTGGTGGCTGCTGGTTGGTTTTTCTGGCAACAATTGGATTCTCCCATCTCTGGAGTAGTCCTAATGGTGATGTCCTTACCAATGTGTGTCATCTTATTCCGACTGCTGCAAGCTCGAGAAAAAGAACATTTCCATCAACTTAGCCAATGGTCAAAGCTATTGATGCTTAGTGGTATACTTATCCTATTCTTATTAGAAATCTAACTGCTATTCCCATGCAGCATAAAAATCTCATCCTAGCCTCCAAGTCGCCACGCCGAAAACAACTCTTGGAAATGGCTGGTATCCCTTTTACGATCCGAACCAAAGAAGTCGAAGAAGACTATCCCGAAGATCTACCCGTGATGGAAGTAGCGCCTTACCTAGCCCGCAAGAAGGCACAAGCTTGTCGAGATTTTATTCAAGGAGATGATATTCTACTATCTGCAGATAGTGTGGTCATCCAAGGGGGAATTATCTATGGAAAACCAGTAGATAGAGCTGATGCCAAGCGAATTTTAGCGATCTTATCGGGGCAAATGCACACCGTTGTGACAGGCGTCTGTCTACTTTCGAAGGATAAGGAAAGAATATTTGCTGGGCATTCGCGCGTGTTCTTTGATGAATTGAGTGAAGCGGAGATTGACTATTATGTGGATACCTTTCAACCTTATGATAAGGCTGGTGCCTATGCCATCCAAGAATGGATTGGATTATGCAAGATCAATAAGATTGAAGGCACCTATGCTAATATTATGGGATTGCCAGTAGATATGGTATATAAGGAATTACAGGCCTTTTGAAGCTTGAGCTGACGTAAAACGTAGGTCTCTGTTAATTAGCGACTTAGATCCCAAACCCAGTGCCCCTTGCTGTCAAAGTAGCCTACTTTATCGCCTTGCTCGACCCGAAAGAGCCCCTTGCCTGCATAGCTAATAAACTCAAAATCGGGTTCAACGATCAGTTCTCCCTTAAGATTTATCAACCCATTAAATCCTTCAATTCTAACTTTGGCGTAGCCATTTTCAAACTGGTCAATTCGCCCATATTTCGGGGGGATCACTTCAATTCCCTTTCGGTTAATAATACCCCAACGATCTTTGATCTGTACGACGGCCACTCCATGCTGAAACCCTCTGGCTTTCTGATAATAACCATTGTACAAGTCCGATTTTTCTGTGATAAAGTAGAATCGATATTTGTTGTCTCGTACCAGACCTCTACCGTCACGGAAACCTTCCAGCCGGTCAATTCCCGGTTCAAGGATAATCTGACCAGATGGATCAATTAATCCTCCCTTTCTTAATCCGCCCCGGTACACCACTGCACGGTTACCTACAAAATCTTGACAGCGTGAGAATTCAAATGGGATCTTGACATCCCCAGTGCTTGATATATAACCACATTTCCCGTCCTTATAAGCAGCAGCAAAGCCATAACTAAAGTCCGACAGCTTCGAATACTCGCAAGGTACGGCTAGTTTACCACGGGCGTCGATAAAGCCATAATTAGCCCGGTACTTTACTCGTGCTAAGCCTTCACTAAATTTAGAAATTTGGAGAAAATCCAGATTGGTAATTTTATGTCCTTTGCGATTGATCAAACCATACCGAATTCTCTTGTTTCCATATCGCACCTTAGCTACACCGAATTGATTAAAGCCTTCAATCTGCGTATAACGACTAGGTCGCAAAACATAGTCCCCGCTACGATCGATCAGGCCATATTTGCCATCGACCACTACCCTGGCAATTCCTTGCTGAAAATCAAAAGCACGGTCGAAAGTCGCAGGAACAATAAAGGCTTCCTCCGCATTGATATAACCTACCTTATTGCGTGAATAGACCCAAGCTAAGTCATCCTTAAAGGAACCTGCTCGTCGATACTTAAAATCTATCTGTACTTCTCCCAAACGGTCAATGTATCCCCACTTGTTGCCAAGCTTAGCCGCAGCCTTACCATCACTAAATTTCTTTACCTCTTGAAATCGACATGGAATGACCTCTACCCCATCGGCATTCACAAATCCCCACAGATCATTCCGTTTCACCGCCAAACGCCCTTCTGAAAACTGTCCTAGTTCATCATAAGTCGCATTAACGCGCAGCTGTCCTAAGGTATCGATTAAGCCGTATTTGGGTTCTTCGACATATACCTTGATAATCTTATTGTCCGTATTTTCAAGGAATTGTACTCCATCGTATTGGCAAGGAACCAGCTCCTTCCCGCGATTGTCCATTAAGCCCCACTTCTGTTCGCATTGCACAATACCCACCTGATTGACCATATCCTGGGCATAAGTGTATTGCGGGGCAACTACTACTTTAGCTGTCGTATCAATATAACCCCACTCACATTCATGACAAACTAGTACCGCCTCCTGCCGGAACAATTGATCGTACTTTGTATAATCGACCATGGAGCTGCTGACCAAAATATCAGAAAGGAAATGGTTTAATCTAGCCAAGCCGTAGGTCTGCTTCATACTACCAGAGATTCGTCCTCGGCGACTCATCCTAGCCACCCCCTCCTGAAAGGGTCCAATGAAAGCATAATCATCGGCGACGATTCTGCCGGTCTGATCTAACAAGCCAAACTTTCCGCCTGCAAATAAGCATCTCGCCAAAGGGTATCCCTTCCGAAAATCATCAAATTCAACATTCCAGAAGTTCATTTCAGAGATCAATAAACCCACCTCATTCTTCACTAGTCCGTACACCATGTCAAAACGGTAAGTCGTACGTTCGAACTCATAACGCAGGTCCTTTTTGATCCCCACTATAGTAAAACCGAGATCGCGTTCCACTTTGACGTAGTGAAACTTCGGTTCAATTTGTATTTCACCCGTCGCCAGTCTTCGGAGCCCCCAGCGATCGACTTCTGGAGAGTAAAACCACTCGAACTCGTCCAACAAAAAGTCATTGAGATCTCCCTGTCCAAGAAACTCTAGGCCAGCTTTGGCTTTAATCTTTACCGTAAAATGATTACTGAAATTGCTGTTATCCAATAAGCGGCCATCTTTATCAAATTCGAAAATGGTTAGCGCTTCGTCCGCCGCGCCGGTGCCTTTCTTCACATAGGCTTTCGCCTTCCTGTCTTCCAAAACAATTCGGTCAAATACGGGCGTAACTACCTCCTCTCCATCATAATTGACAACCCCAAATTTCCCGTTATTTTTAACCAGCCCTACCCTAGATCGAAGTGGAGCGATATAGTCATATTTCAGTTCGATAATCGGGCTACCACTTTTGGCCACTACTCCCCATCGTCCACCCCGATTTACCCTAAAGTATTCGGGACCATAGGTCTGAATCTCATCGTACTGGATCGGTAAAACTGGGCTACCGCATTGGTCTATTAAACCCAACTGTCGTTTGCGCTTAACGATCAATAACTGCCTGGTTAATGGATAGAAATCATCAAAATAACCCTTCGTTATAATCCGTCGACAAGCCAGAGAATAGACGAAAGATTTGCTGTCTGAGATGAGTTTTATAAAACGTGGAGATAACCTTTGAAAGGAATCAAAACGCGGAGCAATTTGCTCCATTCCACTGGCATTTACTGCGCCCCACTGACTCCCCTTTCGGTAAAAAATCAGGCTATCGCTGAAAAAGCGAATTTCGGAAGCTAGATTGGGTAAGACCTGCTTCCCCTCTTGATCAAACACCCCTAACTCATTTGATCTCCGCGTAACGAAGTGTTTCTCCTCAATTGATATTTCGTCAAAATCAGCTTGTAGGATCTCCCTTCCTTTCCGATTCACTATTCCCCACCGTTGCTTTTTCGTGTAGGCCAAAAAGTCATCCGACCAGATCTCTACCCGATCATAACCTTTGGGTAGGATAATCTTGCCATTGAGATCGATGACCAGCCATTCTCCTTGATCCATTACCGCAACCATCGTAGAATCCAAGACTTTGAGGTCATCATATTTCGGTAGTACCACTTCTTTTCCCGATTCGTTCAGCAAGCCTACTCTGCCCGCCCTTTGCATGACGGCATAGCCATATTTCTTGAATTCACCAATAGCATCGTAATTGGCATCTAAGACCATTTTGCCATCAGCGTCTATTAAACCCCACTTTTTATTGATTTTAACAGGAAAGTGTGCTTGAGCGTGTAAGGTACAGCTAAGAGATAAGAGAATAGGAAGAATGCATAACAAGCGCTTCAACGAAACCGGGAGTTGTTTTCGGTACATACCTCTATTTAACGTAGAATTCTATAATAAATTATAGTAATCTCAAGCAGCTGAAATGCGTAGGCTTACCCGTAATAACGGGGCTGGTGTCCATTTTGTTTGGGAAAGGCTTTTCTCCCTGTTCCGCATTTCGTTCTAGTGCAATACCTCAGAAATTTATTTTAGGAATTGCTCTGACATCATCATATTTGGAACTTAGCTATACTGTAATGAGTACAAAAATCTTACAAATAGCAGATTTCCATATATTACTATAATGCCCCCCTTTCCATAAAGTTACAAAACAAAGGCATTTTTGTGATTTTGCCAAGGCTGGGCGACAAATTTAACGCCACCTTAGGTATAATCTAACTCTACTTTTAAGATAAGGTAGGAATTTGTGAGGTATTGGTCAGTGCGCTAGCGGGAAAGTGCCATTTTCCTGCCATCCGGAAGGTCGATGGACTAGCAAAGTAAGCTGTTGGACTTCAAAGGTACGTTGGTATACCTTTTTGGAAAAGTATTCCCAGGCGTGTGGAAAAGTATTCTGCTCTAGATCACGAAAAGCAATAGTCATATGTGGATGAAACCCAAACGGCCCCTTGTGTTTGATGCCTAAGCTTTGTTCCATGGTTGATGCTAGTTGCTCCTGAAGTTGAACAAGCAGTGGCTCCGTTTCCACATCTACAAATATGACTCGCGGCGGGAAGCTATCAAAGTTCTTCAAAGTTATAGAAAAAGAGCTAAGGTCAAATCGAAAATGGGCTAAGCATTGAGTCAGAGACTCCAGATTAGATGAAGGCCATCTGAAGGGTGGAATTAAAGTTATATGAGGTGGAGAGCGCAAGGCATGGCGGCTGTTGAATTGAGCCGCTGCCTCATTCTTAAATGCTGTTACTTCTTGCTGTATTTCCTTCTGCGGAAGTACAGCTATAAAAAATAGATCAGTCTGTTTAGACATTATAATTCTTCAGCCAAATAGTCCTCTTTATTGCGTTGTTTGCGCTGTGATAGATGGTAGATAATCATACCCAATCCACCAAATAAAAAGATCATTGCAAAGTAGGCTGTTTCCGAAGGTACTCCCCCTTCTTCCAGTCCCCAACCGGCCACCAGACCCAATCCAAAAGCTGCAAATAATATTCCAACCTTTAGTACTCGATTAGACTCCGTCTTTTGCATCTGTATCTTATATTGCATGGGATCCTTCCCCTGCTGGATCATAGCCATCCGCTCACGGTGTCTAGAGGTGTAAAACATATACACGAAAAACGATAGGGACCCAAAGGTGCAAATAATGCCAAGTATCGGGACCAATGATTCAAGCATACTCATTTGTCTCTTTTTTATTGCTCTGACGAGGCCAATTGAAATCAGGTTACAAACTGCGATTTTTTTCTGAGTATTTTCTAAAAATATCAGAATTCTTCCTGCCACGTCTAGATTCAATAGGGGAACAATCCCCGTCTGAACATCCTATAGAGTGTAGGCATATTCACAGATGATCAGATCTAATATTCAAAATTTGTATTTTGCATTACTAGATGGATCTAATTTGTCATTGGCGGATCTCCTACTAGAACTATCCTCGCTTTGTCCCAAAATCGACAAAGTTCTGGAATAGTTCG
>CAJXPD010000458.1 GCA_913057785.1 uncultured Lewinella sp.
AAATTAGGAATATCTATTGTCACACTACTTATAACAAGAATGTAGAGAAACCCTGGAAAATCTAGCCCAACTAATTGATCTATGGTTTTAATGGATCACTTCAAACATAGACACCGTGAAAAAGCTACTTTATACAATTATTGGTATTGGGGCCATTCTTTTCTTGATCGGATTTACTATTACGACTTTCTTCCCAGAAAAGTTAGTACCCCTTTTGCTCAATCAGCAAATCAAGCGGATATCGGCGCAAGATGAGATGAATAGGGAGCTCCTAAAGGATACTGAAAGTATCCGGATTTATACCGTTGGAACAGCTTCGCCCATTCCAGGGAAAAGAGTGCAGACTGGAACTGCAGTTGTGGTGAATGGTCATTTCTTTATGTTCGATGTGGGAGATGGGGTAGTGATGAGAGCGGAAAATCTAGGCCTACCCCTTAACCGACTAGATGGAATTTTTATCACCCATTGGCACTCTGATCACATGATGGATTTACCCAGTTTGATTAGTCGCTCCTGGCTGCTGGGACGTACCAATGATTTACATCTATATGGACCAGATGGCACGGATACCATCAATCAAGCTATCAATCAATTTTTGCGTATCGAAAATCAGCACCGTGTCGCCCACCATGGAGCTGAAACTATGGACGTGACAAAAGCCAGAGCCATTGCCCACGAATTTAAAAATGTGCAAGGCGGGAAAGCAATTATTTATCAGCAAGACGGGATTACGATTGCCACCTTTGATGTGGATCACGAACCGATAGAACCTGCCGTGGGTTACGCTATAGAATATAATGGGAAAAAAGTGGTCATTAGTGGTGATACTAAAAAGAATGATTTAGTTTTAGAAATGGCACAGGATGCAGATGTGCTATTACACGAAGTTATTTTGAATTCCTTTATCAGTCAGATGGAAGTGAATTTAAAAGCGGCAGGGATGACGAGGAATGGAAAGATAGTTCATGACATTCAAGATTATCATACCCCTCCTGCCGAAGTTGCTGAGATAGCGACAAAGGCTAAGGTGAAAAAACTAGTACTTCATCATTTCGCTCCAGCGCCAGATCTGCAAGTGATTAAGAGATTATATAAAAAAGAGCTAGCAGGCTTTAAAGGCGATATCCTTTTTTCCGACGATGGGGATTTAATTGTAATAAAATAGGATATTGGACCGCTTCGCTGTAAGAAGGGGAAGTGAGAAGTCAGAGGACAGAGGACAGAGGTAAGATGGCAGATTCTATCAATCTTCTGTTTTCTACAATCTGACCTCTGACTCCTAACATCTAAAAAGATAATATGAAACCAACAACTCAACAATTTTTGCAAGATACTGGGGCTGAGATTCCTATTGTTTGTGGACCGATGTATCCAGGCTCCAATCCCGAATTGGTGGCGGCGGTATCGGAGGCGGGCGGCTTTGGCGTCGTGCAACCCGTTTCCTTGACTTCCCTGTATGGCCACGATTTTAGAGCGGGTTTGCAATTGATTAAAAAGCTGACCAACAAGCCCTTTGGGGTCAATTTTACCATCTTTGGGGGAGCCAATAAGAAGTACCACGAACAAATGAAAAAGTGGATGGAGATTTCCATCGAAGAAGAAGTGAAATTCTTTTTAACCTCTCTGGGTAAACCACACGAGGTGGTCAAAATAGCTAAAGAACACGGTATTAAGGTTTACCATGATGTACCCAATAAAAAGGTGGCGCTAGCCATGCGCGACGCGGGTGTGGACGGCTTGAATTGCATCAATTGGAGAGGTGGGGGACAGACTGGTATTCAGTCTGCCGAACAGTTTATGGAGGAACTGCACGACATTGGTATTCCCTTGGTATGCGCTGGCGGAATTGGCAATGCCGAGGACTTTCAAAAGGCTTTGGACATGGGATATGCCGGTGTACAGGTGGGAACAAGATTCTTGGCTACGCATGAATGTAAAATCACAGATAGTTATAAACAGGCCATCGTCGATGCGGTGGAAGAAGATATTGTCTGGACCAATAAAATTGCCGGCAATAACTCCTCCATGATCAAGACAGCCGACATCATGAAGGGCGGATTGCGTACAGGGCCTATTATCTCCTACATGCTCACCAAGCGCAAACTCAAGAAATATGCTCGTATGTACCTAATGAGTCGCGGCCTAAAGAACTATAGTAAAACGACTTTTGATGATAAGGTCCAATATTGGCAAGCTGGGAAAGGTGTCGGAAATATAAAAGCGGTACAATCCGTTGCCGATGTGGTGAAGGAGTTTGCGAGTGTGAATGTTTAAAATCCTTTTTCGTCCATTAATTGATCCATCCAGATCGTAGAAGCAATTGATATGAAACATCTTTTCTTTACCGAAGAACACGAGCTGTTCAGAAGTACCTTGCAAGACTTTTTTAAAGCAGAAGTCACGCCTTACCTCAATGAATGGGAGGAACAAAGTAAGACAGACCGAAGCGTGCTTCGGAAAATGGGGGAGATGGGCTTTTTAGGCTTAGAGGTCGAAGAGGAATATGGGGGAATGGGCTTAGACTTTCTATATTCAGCTATTCTCTGTGAAGAGATGGGGAAAACCGGAAGCCTCGGTTTTGATACCGTCGTAGCTGCGCATAGCTATTTAGCCATGAACTACCTGATACACGCCGGTTCTCCATTTATCAAGGATAAATATTTAAGACCAAGCGTAACCGGTGAAAAGATTGGTTCCCTGTCTATGACAGAACCCTTTGCTGGATCTGACCTCAGAGGGATTCGCGCGACTGCTACCTTGGACGGTGATCATTACATCGTCAATGGATCGAAGACTTTTATTTCTAATGGCTTTTATGGAGATTATACGGTAGCTGCTGTCAAAACAGAGCGCGGTATGTCCATGCTGGTGATGGATTTGGATGCCGAGGGAGTGTCGCGTACGAAACTGGATAAAGTAGGTATTCGCATTTCAGATACGGCAGAGTTGGCCTTTGATAATGTTCGAGTCCCGAAGGAAAATCTCCTAGGGGATGAGGGGAAAGGTTTCTACTATATGATGGAGAGTTTGCAGGTAGAGCGCTTAACCGGTGCTATAGCCTGCATGGGCTTGATCGAATACGCTTTGGATATTACACTACAATACATTTCCGAACGTATGGCTTTTGGGAAAACCATCAATAAGTTCCAGGTTCTTCGCCATCAGATAGCAGATATGGCCACAGAAATGGAGGCTTATCAGGCTTTTATGTACCAAACCAGTTACCGCTTAGCAAAAGGAGAGCATGTGGTAAAAGAATGCTCCATGCTAAAAATGAGAATTGGTGACTTGTTGAATGATATCGTCTATAAATGTGTGCAGATGTTTGGAGGCTATGGGTTTATGGAAGAATACCCCATCGGCCGATTGTATCGGGATGTTAGGATTGCTCCCATCTATGGCGGTACCTCAGAAATTATGAAAGAGATCATTGCCAAAATAGTCATTGACGAGGTAGAGTATAAGCCTGTTTATAAGAAGTAGTTTTTTAGAGGACAGAGAACAGAGAACAGAGAACAGAGGACAGAGGACAGTGTCTCGTACTGATAAAGGCTTATTTAGATGCCATCGTTCTTATATCGTTAACTGACATCACATCGAACGTTTGAAAAGCGATGTGTTCATATTGAGGAACAATCTGGAGATTCCGGTGTCCAGAAGAAAAAAAATGCAAGCTAGAGAATGGTTTAGAATGCATGAGTTTTAATCCGTACCATGTAAAGAGGAAATAAATGGAGAAAGCAAAGATTGGAATTATCAATGTCTCAGATCGTGCCTCGAAAGGCATTTATGAAGATATCCCCGGTAAAGCGGTAGTAGCGACCATGGAAGAATATTTGATCAGTGAATGGGAATATGCCTACGCGGTCATTCCTGATGAAGCAGATCAAATTGCAGCTAAGATGATAGAAATGGCAGATGAGGAAGGTTGCTGCTTGATCGTGACCACAGGAGGAACCGGGCCTGCAGTACGTGACGTAACCCCAGAGGCTACGGAACAGGTTTGTCAAAAAATGATGCCAGGCTTTGGTGAGCAAATGCGGCGAGTCAGTTTGCAGTATGTGCCTACAGCTATCCTTTCCAGGCAAACTGCTGGTATTCGAAACAATACCTTAATTGTGAATTTACCGGGTAAACCCAAGGCTATTCGTGAATGCTTGGATGCCGTTTTCCCGGCTATCCCCTATTGTATCGATTTGATAGAGGGACCTTACCTAGAAGCTAATGAAGAGGTGATCAAAGTATTTCGGCCTAAGTCGGCTATTCGGAAGAAGGATAGTGAGTAAGGCTGGATAGCTCAAGTCTTATTTCACCCATGCCTTCAGTATTTTCTTGCTGTTCATATAGGCTGACTTTCTTGTGTGCATAACCTCTTAAAGCAAAAGACATACCACCCCTGAAAAGCCACTTTAGATCATTTCAAGAACTACCTTTGCCCCATTTCTTTTGCGCTTCTTTCTAACCAGTAAATGATATTCCCTAGATGTTGTTCACCATACAGGGATATGAATTTTTTGGTCTCTGGATTGCGCTTGTTGTTGTAAACCTTCAGACGACTGTTGACAAAATCTGCTGTCAGTTTGATATTGCAATCATTAACAATACAGTTTTTCCAACTTTCAAAGGTGGTTGGTATCATGATTCAAGATTTTGAGATGCTGCTTTATGTTTGTAATCATTTAGAAAACCTTACCCCTCCTCAGCATCCCGCAAGACGTAGTAAAATTCGTTGGGGTTGTCGAGGTTCAGGTGTAAGATTCCGCTTAGCTTCTTAAAGTCATCCATTTTGTAGCGTTTACCACTATTTTTGAGGTACATACTGATCACCGATGCAGGACTGGCTCGACCACAGAAGAAACAGGCAGCAAAGGGATTGGCAGATAGAGCCAAGAGTTCTTGCTCTTCGTCAAAAGGGATAATAAAGCCTGTTATAGTCACCCGCTTGCCATCAATAGCCTTAAGAGCTTGAGGGAATACTGGCGCCAACATTTCCATATCTACCTCGGTATAGTAGCGGAGTCGAAAGCGGATATCCATTAGTTCTTCCCATGTTATTTCGATCGGTTCTGCTCCTGAATATGCTGCAGGGATTTCGGTACCTAGTTGCTGCTGATACTGTTCCGTGGTCTGCCCCACAGGAACCAAATCATAGATTTGCTCATTCCAGCGGTATAAGGTATCCTCAGTGAAGTAATTACCGGTATTTGGCTTTTCTTTCTCGACTACTTCTTCTGGTGCTGCTACCGTTTCACTTTGTGACGCTGCCGATTCAGCTCCACATCCTTGGAAGACTATTACGCCACCAATGGCGGTAATCACCAATATTCTGGCCAGTAGAATATTTGTCTTACTATTCATTCGATTTAATTTTCAGATAGGACGTTTGATATGTTCATTCGCATGGCATACCAAGCTGGAAGCAGCGCAGCACCTACCCCTACTAGGAGGGTAATTAGTAGTAGCCATACTTCAGCCCCTATCCATGCACTACTGAAGTGAAGGTTGAAGTCTCCTTCGGCCTGTTGATTGACTATGTATAAACCTGCGCGACTTAAAAACCAACCTAAGATATAACCTACTATCGCTAGCAACAAACCCTCTAATACTAAAAGCCCAAACAATTGCCAGGGCCGGTAACCTACTGAGCGCATCAACGCTAATTCGAATTTGCGCTCTTTTAGCCGGTTATATAGGACGAAGAATACGCTGAAGCCAGCCATGAGCATTATACCTCCAGCAATTAGCCTAAGTGTGGTAGCTCCAATGCCCAGCATATAGAATAATCTGTTGATTTCTAATCCGGGTAAAACAGCCTGCATATTGGTCTGCTCATTAATAATTCGCGGCATATTGAGTACAGATAGCTTGCTTTTATACTGTAACAGAACAGCTGTTATATCCATGCTGTCGGGGATAAAGGTAGGCAT
>CAJXPD010000459.1 GCA_913057785.1 uncultured Lewinella sp.
GCTTCAAACCCTATGAAAAACTCATTATAACACCCCTAATGCCCACCATCTCCATCATCATCTTAACCTACAATCGCGAGGAGCTCCTCCTGGAGACCCTGCAAAGCGTATTTGCACAAAGCTATACCGATTTTGAAATAATCATATTAGATGATGGTTCCACGGATCAAACCCGGCAAAGAATAGAAGAATTGGGGCATGCAGCCATCCAATATCATTATACGGCACATGTGGGCAATCTATCTCAGTTGCGGAATCTAGCCTGGACTTATGCTAAGGGAGAATTCATCGCATTTTTGGATGCAGACGATATTTGGTTACCGAGGAAGCTGGAAAAACAATTAGAGATAATTAGAACGGATGAAAAGCTGGCTTTTGTATATACAGATGTGGAAGAATTCAATGCCAAGGGGGTATTGCGTCCACGTATTTATGCTCCGTATCAGGCAGAATGGACTTCAGTAGACCAATTCGAACGAACCCTGTCCGGCCAGATGCCGATCTATGCCTCTACGGTTTTAATTAGGAAGAGCTTGGCAGAAAGGGTGGGGAAGTTTGAAGATTCATTGATTTTAGGAGACACACACTATTTGTTGCGATTGGCACAGCAGCATCCTTGTCAGGTGATTTTTGAACCGTTGGTGCGCATTCGGAAGCACGATCGAAATATTTCGGTATATCAGGAGCGGGAGGCATATATAGAGATGCTTAGCTTGCTGGCGGTTTTCCAAAAAGAGCAATCCGTTCTGCGCAGAGATATTCATAAATACCAGGCATTCTATTATCGGCAGTTGGCACAATTTGACCGCCGACGAGGAAAGTGGCCTTTGGCACTTAAATCTTATGGCCGGACCATCCTTCTTCGCCTCTTGATGCAGCTTTAATCCATTAAAACATACTTAATCAATTCCTCGCAAGACCACTACTTGTTTTTCATTCTGTTTAAGACATAGCCCGTCGGTAATATTTCTAAGGTCTCCATCTTTACGAGCCGTTTCAATAATTTTCTGAGGAAGGAAGTACTCATGGGGCCCCATCCTTCATGATCCAAGCCATGGACATTTAGAATTAGCCACCCGCCGTCGGATTTCAAGAATTGATTTACTTGTTTTTTTACCCAGTTGTCAATGTTGTTAGGACCAAAAGTTCTACAGCCTTTCCGAAATAGGTGGGAACTTCCTGGGGCTGTAGGAGCTAGCTCCCGGGACCTTATGGCTAGTACTTGGGAAAGCGTAAACTCTTCTAATGCTGGAGTTGAGGAATTAAACGGAAAATTGAAAACGGCTTTTTCATTGCTGTACCCATCAAGGTTGGCAGAGAAATAATCCAGACATTTGACTATCCATTCTTTCGCCTCATCTAAAGGCTGCCTAGCTAGATTCAAGTGCTTCCAACTGTGCGGCATGACCTCATGACCTCTTGATGTCAAGGTATTCCAGTCGTCAAAATTCCCCAATAGTTCCGGTAAGATCCAGTCATCTACTTGTTGGAAATCCGGGAAATGTCCGGATGCAATGACATTGAAACAGGCAGATAACCCATGTTCTTCATATAGATTAGCAACCTTATAAAAGGACTTCTTGAATCCATCATCAAAACTCAAGGTGATGATATGCGTTTTTTCAGTAGACCTGATAGCCCCTAGCCCAAGAGCAGCGAAGCCTAGCGCAGTCGATTTTAGGAATATTCTTCGATCCATGTCCTTGATTTTTGGCTAATGTATCTTACACTAAAATAGCTCTTTAAGATAGGGAGAATTGAGGTCTTTCAAAAGATGAACTGGTAAGAAGGGGAAGTTACCAGGCTGGATTCTTCTTTAGGACTATTCCTATATGATCCCCATAGTCTGCCCAGCCCTTGCGCCTAGACCATTTATCTAACCAACCCAAGCCTTGAAGCAGTTTTGACTTATTGATAAACCACTCTTCCATGTAAGAAGGTGGGACAAATAGGCCGATAGGAAATTGATCCACAAGTTGGAAGGATTCACTGTACAGTATCTTTAGCTCTTCTAGGAGATAGTACCAAATCTCCACAGCTTTCCCTTCTACATCACTTATTACTGGCCCTGAAGTCTGCCGTCTATTTGCCTTCTCGTGATCTCCTCGATACCTGAAGTAATATTGCTCCCAACGACAAGCTTTACTGATGTATACCAAAAATAATAGCCCTCCTGGCCCTAAGAGCTTACTGCATTGCTGACCAAAATCACGCGTGGCATTGGCATCGATACAATTGAGCCCACCAAAATTAGAGAAGATTAGATCAAAGGGACCGGAAGCGGAGAGTTTGTCCAATTGAGCCACGTCAGCGACTTGAAATTCAATCTTGCCCGTCGGCGTATGATGTTCGAGTTTTTTTCGGCAAATCTCGATCATACCCGGAGAGATGTCTGTAGCCAAGACTTCATGGCCTTGCTCTGCTAGCCAAAGCGCATCCACACCCGTTCCGCAATTCACCTCAAGAATCCTCAGCGGTTTGGCTATATATGGGAGTAGTGCCTGCCAGACTTGGGCTCGCTGCAATTGGCCGATTTGCGAGTGGGTAAAGGCGGAATCATAGTCCGCCGCATAAGCATCAAATGCTGGCCGCGGCTTCATGATCGATGGCTTTAATTTGCTGTTTGGCAGTATAAGTTCGATAGCGGTAATAGAAGTAGGAGAGGGCACGCTTAGCAGCGGATCCACTGATCTTTAAAGGAGACTGCAGGAGGTGCTTCATCTCGGCTTGCGCCAGATGCATGCGGTAATTTTGATGTACGTAGTGATGCAGTTTTTTATAGAATTCTGGCGAGTAGGTATTCTCGAACATTAGGTCCAGGTCATTGGAATGCTCCCAATTGCTCTTTTCTTGGAGATCCTTTTTTACCTTTTCGAAAAATAAGGTGCCGGGTAGGGGATAGGAAACCGAAATGCCGATATCATGCGGTAGCAATTCATTGATCAAATCAATCGTCTTCTTGATATCAGCAGCAGTTTCATCCAAATAGCCAAACTGGATGAAGAAGCAGGGCTTGATGTTATGATCACGCATCAGCTGATTGGATTCTCGGACCTGCGCCAAGGTTATGCCTTTATCCATGGCATCTAAGATGGCTTGTGATCCGCTTTCCACCCCCATCCATACCTCATCACAACCAGCGGCAGCCAAGGCTTCAATATATTGTTCCTTGACCAACAAATCAGACCGGGATTGGATCTTAAACTTAAATTGTAGGCCTTCTTGCTGTACCATTTCTGCAAAGGAAATCACCCAACTTCGTTTCAAGCCAAAGATGTCATCACAGAACCATATATGATCGAAAGGAAAAAGACTTTGTAGGTATTTGATTTCCCGAATTACATGCTCGGGTCTGCGCATTTTATAGGAATTCCCATAGATCGGCTTCGCGCACCAGTTGCACTTATAGGGGCAACCGCGAGTGGTGGCAATATTTATGGAAAAATAGCCCCAGTTTTCTTCCCAGCGCCTCCGATATTCAGAGATGTCGATCAGGTCCCAGGCGGGCAAGGGGAGACTGCTCAAATCCTGCATGACGGGGCGATTGGGGTTTTTCACCACCTGCTCGTCCTTCAAATAGGCTATTCCCAATAGATCTGAAGTGTCTTGCTTACTTTCCAGATGCTGAACCAATTCTAGCAGACTCTGTTCCCCTTCGCCAGGCAATACGTAGTCTACGCCGTTCTCTAGATATGCTTGATAATGGTCAGTCGCATCAGAGCTGCAAGCGATTACCGTGGCCCCTCTGGCCTTAGCCATTTGTGCCATTTCCCAAGCTGCCTCTCGCATATTGGTGAGGCACATTTTAGTAAGGTAATTGAATCCATCATCAAAGATGACTAGGATATCAGGTCGATCGGCTTCTAAGCGAGGAAGAATGGCCTGTGCTGAGTCCAAGAACATCACATCAAACAAGCCCACTTCATAGTCTGCCTCCCGCATAATAGCGGCGGCTTGAATCGTCATCAAGGGAGGGTACGGCTTGTTCCAGGCCAATTGTTTGGGATCAAAAGGCGTGAAGTAGGAATGTGTGAAAAGAATCTTGGGTTTGCTCATTGGCGTATGGAGTGGTTAGCTGCGCCAATATCAAAATTCCCAGCCAATTTCGCAAATTTACTAGGGCTAAGGACGGTAGGTGTCAAAAGTGCTGCAGCGCTAGCAGATACCGATCGAGGGAAATCGAAACGTAGCCTTACTCCCATTTCATCTCCTATAGTATCCAATCGCTTAGCAAACTTGCAATGTTTTAGAAGAGAAAGTATACATTTGGGGAATGGCATTCCCAACTACCAAACCGCTTTCTCCTCATATCATCTGGCTCCTCTATGCCATTGTATTGGGTCTGGGCCTAAGCTCCCATGAGATTTGGATGGATGAAGCCCATCATTGGTTGGTCCCTAGAGATAGTGACACTTTATGGGAAATGCTGCAGTCCCTGCGCTACGAGGGCCATCCAGGCCTCTGGAATATTCTTCTTTACTTTTCCACCTACTTAAGTGAACAGGTTTGGATCATGCAATTGCTGCATGGCTTGATAGCCACGTGTAGTATCTACCTGCTAACGGTCCATAGCCCCTTCCCGCTGTGGGTCAGGTGCTTATTGCCCTTTGGTTACTTTACGCTCTTTGAATACGGGATGATTAGCCGCAACTATGCCTTGGCCTTCCTGCTGGCTTTTTTGTTTGTTTGGGAGGTGAAAAAGGAAAATGGCTCCTTCCTTAGGCTCATGATCTACCTGGCACTATTGGCCAATACCCACCTTCTAGGTTTTTGCCTATCGATACTTCTCTGCTGCTTCTATGTGGAATGGAAAAAAGCGACGCCCAAGTGGCCCATTATAATCTATTTATTGGGTTTGGTCCTAGCCACCTGGCAAATCATCCCGCCTGGCGATCATCCCATGGTAACAGGACTGGATTGGGAGAAAATGACCGCTTGGTCCACCATCAAGCAAGTCATATTGGTATTCCAGGAAGCTTTTTTACCCTTGCACGATTTCAATCGGCACCACTTCTGGCATACGAACTGGCTTGAGGTTCAAAGTATAGACTTAGCGCGATGGATTTCTCTAGCTATTGGTATTCTACCCCTTTGGTTCTTTCGCAAACAGGGTAGGGCCGCATTGCTATTTTATGGCGTCGCGGGAGGTGTGATTTTACTGTCAGCTTTGAAAGGGGTGAATTATGAACGATTCCATGGTTTTATCTATATGACTTTCTTGCTCCTGCTTTGGCTAGAGTCTCCGAATTTGAAGCTGGATCAGAAAAGCTTTTTATCTATCTTCCTTGGACTGGTGTTAAGTGTCCAATTACTGGGTGGCGCCCATGCCTATTACCAAGATTGGAAATCCCCCTTTTCGGAAAGCCGCCGTACCGCCACTTACCTGCAATCCTTGGAAGATCAATCCATGCCCATCATTGGCGGCTACTGCTTCGGCGAAGCCCTGCAAGCCTACCTGCCTCGCCTCCAATACCCAGAACACCCAGAAGAATCCTTCTGCCGCTGGGAAATATTCAGCCCAGCATACCTCAAGGAGCTCCAGACCGAAGATTATTACAACCGTCTGCTTCGCTATTTTCTACCTTTTAATACACCTAAGGCTATCCTTATCAGCCACCAGCCCTTAGATCTTCCCACCACACCCATCCTCCGCCAACACCAAGGGCAGGACTACGAACTCCAATTCACTCCACTCCCCAATTTCACCAACAACCTAAAGCAAATGGAGGCCTTCTACCTCTACGAATTCACTCTCATTCCCCAATAATCACCGCTACCTTCCCGGGCGCCACCTCCCAAGCCAAGCCCAGGATCCATTGTTGGTATTTTCTACTATAGCCTTCAGGCTTAATTTCTCTTCAATTTCCAAAAGCAGATTGACCAGTAAATTAGGTATAACCCGATGCGGGAGGCCA
>CAJXPD010000460.1 GCA_913057785.1 uncultured Lewinella sp.
TTATGCCACCTTTTTACAGATGTACCTCAATGGCGGGGAGCTAAATGGCATACGTTTCCTAAGTAGGACCACCATTGAAAGCATGATGCAAAACCAAATCAAAGACTTTTGGGAAGGTTCAGGTCGGCATTATGGTTTGGCTTTTGGCGTCTTGGATGAGGTCGGAGTGGCCCAAGGAGGAAGAGGAAGTCTTGGTACCTTTGATTGGGGAGGCTACTTTAATACGCAATACTTCGCTGACCCAAAGGAAAAGATCATCGGCATTCTGATGAAACAAACGCGAGGGCCAGTGGATGATCAAACTGGTTGGATGTTTAGAATGTTAGTAGGACAGGCTGTTGACAATTAACGGCGCGAACTATTCAAACAGAAAAACTCATCTTTGGTAGTTGAACATCGTACCATCGAATTATGGGGAAAGAAGGTATTCGAAAAGGCTGTAGTCAAACCGCCTTTTCGGAACCCGAATCCCCTTCCTGATGAAGCCTGCTTCCTTTATGTGTTGGAAGGAGGGAATCAATCCTTTTCAGAAGAAGAGCAGCTTAGTCTGCAGCAGGATGAGGCCGTCCTGATGAAGTGTGGGCAGTATATGTACGATGGGCAGGCCGATCCAAAAACTGGTCATTGTGGCTTGATTGCCATCCACTTCTATCCTGACATTTTAGAGCGCCTTTATGCGGATAAAGTGCCTAACTTTCTGAAGAATCGATCAGAAGTGCAGTTTCGGAGCAACATGACCAAAATTACCGCTCAAATACCCATTCAGAAATACATTGAAGGCCTGCTCTATTACTTCGAAAATCCTTCTGCCGTCCCCGAGGAACTGTTAATCTTAAAGTTGAAGGAAATTATTCTCCTCTTGCTACACACACCCGACGCTCCAGCCATCATGGAGATCATGCACAACCTATTTAGTCCGAAGACTTTTACCCTCAAACAAGTAGTTGAAGCTCATATTTTCTCTGACCTTCAGGTCAATGATCTAGCAAAGCTATGTCAACACAGTTTAGCCACCTTTAAACGTGAATTCAAAAGGATCTACAAGGATAGTCCTGCCAACTATATCCGTCAAAAAAGACTGGAAAGAGCCGCCGACCTATTACGGGTTACAGAGGAGCCCATCAGCCACATCGCCTATGACTGCCAATTCAAGGATGTAGCCCATTTTTCTACTGCCTTCAAAGCAAAGTATGAATTGACCCCTTCACATTACCGAATGAGCTTTAGAGCAAAATAATTGATCTAATCTCCAAAGTATCTCACTTTCATGCCTCGTATTTTTGCTTTAGTGTTGAATTGATGGCGATTCATTTCGCCTTCTCCCTCATCCTTTCCATTAAATTATAAATTATGAAAACTAGCGTATTAGTCACTGCGGCTAATGGCAATACTGGCTATCCAGCTGCGAAAGAATTGCTACGTCTGGGGCATGCTGTTCGTGCCTTTGTGCGTAACCCAAATACAGTCAAGGCTAAAGACCTAGAGGCATCAGGGGCAGAACTTTTTGTAGGCGATGTCCAAGATATCAGAGACCTAAGGAAGGCCTTGATCGATATCGACAGTGCCTATTTTGTACCCACTTATCCCAATGTTTTGTTTCAGGGGACTACCTTCGCCATTGCTGCTCGAGAAGTTGAGCTAGATCACGTAGTTTGCCTGAGTCAATGGCTCAGTTCACCGGAACACCCTTCGATCTATACCCAGGCCCATTGGCGGGTAGACGAATTGATCAAGAACCTGCCCAAAACGAATTGGACCATGCTCAATCCCGGTCTTTTTGGTTTTACTTATTTCATGACTCCACACGTCCTGGCTCAGTTGGGGATGTTTCCAGATTTTGGGAAAAACGCCCCTCCTTCCAGTGAAGATATCGGTCTGGTAGCCGCACACATCCTACATGATCCAACTCCGCACCAGTATCTGACTTATCGCGTGACCGGAAAGGAGGTACTAGATGCCATGGCCATGGCCCAGATCATTGGAGAAGAATTGGGTCGCAAAATAAAGATTAGTCCCCTCCCCGAATGGTTAATGTTTAAAGTCTTCAGGGCCTATGGGTATCCGCAAATTGATGCCTCGCAAGTAAAGTATTATGTGAAAGAGGGAGCCTTGAACACCTGGATTCATCAGGCACCTAGCTCCACCGTAAAGGATATCGTCGGTAAAGAACCAGATGACTTTCGAAGCCTGGTACGTCGCTATCTACTCAGCCACCCGATCGCGGAACAAAACTGGTCAAATTGGTGGAAAGCACAATTCTTCATGATGAAGGTGATGCTCACTCCTAGCTGGAAAATGGACCAATTTGAACGTCAACAACATTTTCCAAAATTCCAGCACATGCATTTGTCAGGCGCCTCGAATACTTGGCTGCAGCGTCATCAAATTCAATATTCAACAACCTCTTAAACTAGATCAAGATGCAATATTTCGCAATCGATAAAAGCATTGAAGGCGTGACGGAAGACCAACTTCGTCCACATCTCCCAGCAGAACTAGCCGCCACTTTACAATTGTACCTCTCAGATAAGGTTAGAAACTTCTACTTCCGTAAGGATCGGCCAGGAGTCATCCTGTTGATGGAAGTAGAGCACAAAAAGGAAGCAGAGAACTTATTGAACACCTTGCCTCTGGTCCAACTTGGTTTATTGGCCTTTGATCTCGTTCCCGTTGGACCTTTGGAACCTTTGGAGCTACTGTTAGCGAAGAACTAGAAGCATTCTACTTCTTTCGAGGCTCAGATCTCAAATCAAATTCTAGCACGCCTCCTTTAACCATTTCATGGTGGTCGAAGAAATAATCTTTCACCTTTTTACCGTTGAAGCGGATCTTATTGATGTACCGATTTTTGCCCTGCTCAAATCCGGTCGATTTGATGGTCAATTTTTTACCGGGATAATAAGCATCATTTAGGTGGATGGTTATTTCTTCAAAGGATGGGGTAAACAAGGCATAGTCCATATCTCCGGGGCAAACGGGATAGAACCCCATCATACTGAAGATCAACCAGGTTGACAAGGTTCCTGTATCATCGTTTCCGGGAATGCCATGGGGCGCATTGGGATAGTATTTATCGATGAGCTCCAAGGTTTTCTCCTGTGTCCGCCAAGCTTCTCCCTTGACATAATTGAATAAAAATGGATAGGTAATATCTGGCTCGTTAGCCATATTGTAGTTTTCAGTTTCAAAGCAGGTTTGCAGGGCTGAGGCGAAGTTCTTTTCTCCTCCCAACAACTGAATCAAGCCCCGCATATCATGCGGTACATAAAAGCGATATTGCCAGGCATTGCCCTCTACATAGCCTGTGACGGGTTCAAAATTCTTGCCATACTCTGGATCAAAAGGTGCAAACCACTTGCCATTAGCTCGTTTAGGGCGAAGCATCCCTGTTTCCGAATCGAAATAGTTCTTGTAGCCTAGGGAGCGATCCAGGAAGTAGGTATAATCATCCGCTTTGCCCAATTCCTTTGCTAGGGTAGCAATATTCCAATCTGCAATGTAATACTCTAGTGCTGTCGACACTGTGCCATCATACGGTCCTTCTTTATCCATCGGAATATATCCCAATTCCATATACGCATCAATATCTGGTCGGAGTGGGTTATCTTTTTCCTCCGTCATGGCCGCTTTCTTCATTCCTTCGAAAGCTGTTTCTACATCAAAATCGCGAATCCCTCTCAAGTAAGTATCCGTGATAACTGGCGTGCCTGGATCGCCCACCATCACGCCTGTTTCCATCCCCATCAACTCCCATTTTGGTAACCAGCCACTCTCCTTGTAGATATCAACCATGCTGCGTACCATCTCTGACTGAAGCTCTGGATAGATCAAACTTAACAGCGGATGGAGATTTCGATTAGTGTCCCAAAGGGAGAAAACAGTATACCGATTCCGACCTTCTACCTTACCTGATCCGAACTGCCCCATCAACGGATACTCCCCATTTACATCCTGAAAAACACTAGGATGCGTTAACACATGATACAGGGCGGTATAGAATTTGACTTTGTCCTCCTTGGCTCCCTTCAATTCAATACGCCCCAACAATTCGTCCCACTTCTTCTTAGAAGCCGCTGCCGTACCTTCGAAATCAAAGCCTGCCTGTTCCTTTTCTAAATTCTCTCGGGCGTTCTCCATGCTAACATAAGAAACCCCCACTTTCACTTCAATCGTTTCATTTTGTTCGGTATCGAAAGAGAAATAGGCTCCCAAGTTCTCCCCAGCCATTTCGTGCTGAAAGCGAGGATAAGGCTTGTAGGTATCATTGTATTTGACCCAATCTCCTTCCACGCCCTTGTAGGTGGGCATTTTCTTCCAGGTCCCAAAATCCTTTGGCGCTTTGCTCAATTTAGCAACAAAGTAGACAGGCCGCACATCCTCCGGATTATAGCAAAAGGTTCCGATCATCTTAAAACCTTCTACTTCCCGATCCGATACCATGCGTAACATGGCTCCGGTTTCATTGGTCAAGCCCAAACCCAAGTTTAGCAGAATATTGGCCTCGCCTCCGGCGAAGGTATATCGACTCAAACCAGTGCGGGGTGTGCTGGTGACTTCTACCTTGATGTTATGCTTTTCCAAGGTGTTAGTGTAATAGCCGGGAGTAGCTGACTCATCTTTATAGGTACTACCGTATTGCTCCGGATCAAGTTCTAAAGTCCCCGCAGTTGGCATCAACAAGATACTTCCCAGATCCGGACAGCCAACGCCACTTAGGTTGACATGACTGAAGCCCGTCAAGAAAGTATTTTCATGGACATAGGGGCGAGAATGCCATTCCGAGTCTTTTTCAAATTTATTTTCCGCTCCCTTTTTGAAAGCAACATTGAAGGGGACAACGGAAGCCAAACCATGTGGGAACTGGGCACCAGGATGCGTAGCCCCAAAATTGGAGGTTCCGATAAAAGGGTTAACGAAATCGGATGGCGATTGTGCCTGGAGCATCACGAGGCTCAGCATGAACAAGAGACAGGTTTTGTAAACTTTCATGAAAGGACCGTATTTGGTCCTAAAATTAGAAAAATATCCGTGCACGCCCACAGGCACATATGTCAGGCTATAATTTAATCTTCAATTCGGTGGTTGTCTGTCCATGCTGGAAAGCGGCTTTCTCGAATTTGGGAGGACCAAAGGTTGCTGCTGCATTCTGGGAAAACCCATAGGGTTCCTTGGGTATTCTCATCCAATTGCTATCCAATTTTCCATTCCCATTTTGATCATGGAATAAACTGATCGCATACGTACCAAAAGGAATTCCCTTTAGTCTTACTGTCATCGTACCTGTTTCGGATACAGCTACATTTTGGAAATGAATGGCCTTTTTCAAATAATTTTCTTCGTCAGCATACACACCAATACGCATCACGCCCGTTGGCTTTTTCACATTCTCAATTTCTAGAAGAATCTGGCCTTGACTGGCAGTTGGAGAAAATAATAGGCATACGTACATCCATACAAATAGCATCATAATAGATTGTTTTGATTTACCAACAATCTAGGATGTTAAGGACTGAGAAAAATCTATTTGGATCGGGAGGGACTAGAACATGGGGTTGTTTAGGTTTTGTCGGTGGAAAATATCCCCAAAGAGCCATTCTCGCTGGTTCGTGTTTTCCACTATATCCGTCAGGCTAATAGTTAGCAATAGTTTTTAGTCTTAGGGCAGCACATTGTGTAGTCGTTCACCTATTTCCATTCGTGGTTGAGGCCCTTGAGACTTGAGTATTACCTTGAGATGGCCTTCGGCGACTGACTTTCTTACAATCGCCGAAGAAAGTC
>CAJXPD010000461.1 GCA_913057785.1 uncultured Lewinella sp.
TATCTGCCCATAAAAACATTCAAATAATGACAAAGATTGATTTTAAGAAGGCCTTTAAGAGCGAATACGCTCCTAAGGCTAAGATCCCGACGCTTATTGAAGTGCCTCCGATGAACTATCTGATGATAGATGGTGAGGGATACCCGGAGGAAAACCCGGAATGGACGGGAAGTATTGAAGCCCTGTATCCTTTGGCTTTTGGTCTGAAGTTTATGTTTAAAAAGAAAACACCACCTGCTGATTATTTTGATTATGTGGTTCCACCTTTAGAAGGACTGTGGTGGCTGGCTAAGGGCGATCCTGATTTCTATTTGCAGAATAAAGAGGATTGGCGTTGGACAATGATGATTCGGCAGCCAGACTTTATTACCGCTGAAATGGTGGAAGAGAAGATAGCAGAACTAAAGGTGAAGAAAGATCTCCCTGCTTTAGACAAGGTGCGATTTGAAGGCATGAATGAGGGGCTGGTGGTACAAATTATGCACCTCGGACCCTACTCAGAAGAACCGGCTACCTTGGATCTACTGCACGGTTTTATCCGGGAGAACGGCTACGACTTCAGAGGGAAACATCATGAAATATATCTGAGTGATCCCCGTAGGGCCAATCCTGCCAAAATGAAAACTGTACTTCGGCAACCAGTTACTAAGAAATAGCTGAGCCGATGGGTAAACAAAAAGGCCGCTGGAATCCCAGCGGCCTTTTTGTTTATAGTAAAGAATGCAATTCAATTAGGCGGCTGCAGCCGCAGAACCTCCTTCCTTGCCTTTCATCCAGAAATATAGGATAGTAAATAAGACAATCAGAATACCCGGGAACAAGACCATGGTCCCTAAGGTGGCCTGTCCAGCCAGTAATTCTAATTCATCACCTGTTACTCCTGTTTCTGCTACTTTGGCCTTGTCAGAATCAATCCAACGTCCAATAATCGGCTGGAAAATGGAAGTTGAGAACATACCAACTGCTCCGATGATGGACATCCCTAAGGCACCACTCTTCGGAATATATTCTGCTATAAATCCGATCATGTTAGGCCAGAAGTATGCGATACCCAATGCATAAACGATTGCTGCCACATAGGCCATTCCTCCGGTCTGCGTGCTAAACAAGTATACACCGATTGTGGCCAGTACAGCTGATATCAACAATACTCCAGTTGTGTTGAATCGATGTACAGCCTCTCCACCGAAATATCTCGCTACCGCCATCAGACCCGTCACAAGAGCAAGGATAATCATCGGTTGAGCACCACTCTTAGCTAGAATCAAGCCTACCCATTGCTGAGGTCCAAATTCTGAGATCGCCGTAAGTGCCATACAAGCAAACATGAAGATGAAGAGAGGAGTAAGCATAGCCTCTAGGTTGCCAGAAACCTTGGCAGCTTCGTCGGACTTCGCCTTAGGCCATTCCTGACCAAAGAATAAATAAGCATAGATTAGGGTCGGGATCATAATCACCCAAATTTGAGATTCCCAACCGAAGCCGGCATCCGTCATGAATTTAGATACCAAACTTCCGATTACAATACCACCTGGGAACCACATGTGGAAGCGGTTCATCATCTTACTCATCTGTACGCCTTCGTACTTATCCGCAATCATCGGATTACAAGCAGCCTCTGTACAGCCATTACCTAAACCAATAAGAAGCGTGGAAATTAATAGCCCAGTATAACTGCCTGAATAAATGGTCATGATAATACCTACAGCATGTGCTAGAAAGGCAAATTGCATGATTCGAGCTCCTCCCACAGAATGATAGATCAAACCACCAATGACCATAGAGATTGGAAATCCTAAGAACCACATGGAATTGATGAATCCGAGTTGCTCGGCACTGAGGCTAAGTTCCTCGCCCAATTGGGGAAGGATACCCGCTCTAATACTGAAAGATAAGGCGGTAGTGATCAAGGCGAAACAACTACCATAAAAAAGCCTGTTGTCGTTTGTCATTGTTTGTTAGATTTTTCATTTTGATTACAGATCGAAAGGATATCACGGCCTTCCGAAACGGATTTGGAATTCACACTCTACAAAGAATGAGTTCAAACCCGGCAATGAGTTTCCTCAAGCCTAAAGTTTCCACATTGTCTTCAGGGATATCAGAAATTGATAACTGAACCAGCTGATGCTTGGCTAATTTGGTAGGGAGTTTTAGGTTCGTATCTATGATTTAGGATACCTGCGAACCTTATCGGCGAACGATATTTCAACCTCTACTGATTATCCTTCACCAAATTTTAGCAGGTTCAGTGATTTTTGAACCATCAAAAATCCGGACTAACATAGCAATTATGATTCGAAATTTTGAACAATGCCTCGGATTTTTTAGGCAATTAACAAGTGACTTGACTATGGTTGGGCTAGAGTGGGATCTACTTGACATAAGGGTAAATACCTAGTAGCCAGCCAACTAAACAGCCAGGAAAGCACAGATTTATGCCTAAGTATTGAAGATGTATTGTTGTGATCACGCCTTCTCTGAGGAGGAAGGAGAAAAAATCGAAGGTTGACGATGATCTTTTAGAAATACTCGACAGTCACCGTCAGCTCGTGACTCCCTTTATCTAGGGTAGCCTTCCATCTTGTGTCCTTTCGTTCACCATTATTTTCATAGTGCCCATTTACAGCCTTGAATTTGTTTCTAGATACATATTGATCTAGGTTAACCTGTTCTGTATCCAGCACAAAGGTGGAAGTCTTCATGGTTTTCTCTTCGTTGCAAGAGCACTCTACATCAGTGACTGCCGGAATATCAATTCCCGTTCTAACTTCGATGTTGTCGATATTGAAGCGTTCACAATCCACGTAGTCGTAAATATGACTTACTAAACCGCGAAAGCCCAAAATGGCGCCGATGGCTAAAACAGAGATAGAGCCGAAAATGAGTACTAGATGTTTCATTGTCTTAGATAGATGTAAAAACCGCTTGTGATACCTACTAGATATTTAGAAGTAAGAAACGAGAAGACAGTCCCGAAGCATCTTGCAGCGAAGCCGTCTGGTCTCTTCCTTCTCAATGTCTAGGAGTAAAGCCGGTGGTTAAAGGTTGTTTCTAAGGAAGAAACGACGAGCTTCTCAGATATGAGTTAGAGCGCTGGAATTTTAACATCTACTTTGGCGGAGTGATTACGGTTTCCTCGGGGACTCGACGATCTTTGATACCTAATTTCCGCTCAATTTCTTGTTCTAGAAACCTTGCCTTTGAAAGACTCGGAATATTGGAAACCAGCTTAATATGCTTTTGGCCTCCTGGGCTGTTAATCATCATATATACATGATAACCGCCAATGTTCTTGATGTATACTTGATCTACATCCCGGACATTATACTGCTGATCCTGGATGAACTTCTTCGGTTTTCTCCTGATGGAAAGGTGCTGCTCATCGATATTGATGAAAATCTTGTGATTGGAACGGTTGAGCAAATTGAGAATCGATAAAAAACCCAATAAACTCCCAGTCAATGTTAACCACAGAGGGAATGCGCCGTCTTTGGCAAAATAGGCCATGATAAAAATGAAGGAAATAAAAGGAACAAGGGAACCTATTAAAACCTCAGGGATACTTATCGGTTGCTCCATGGTGATATCCATTTCTTGTTCGAAATGGAAAATATCAATGCCTTCAGGACGAATAATCTCTGGTTTGGAAGCCACTTCAACGGCTGCGTCCAAGTCCCGAACTTCTTTTTTAAAGGAGAAAACGACATTGCAATTGCCACATTTGGCGATCTTATCGTTGATATTAAGGTTGGAGGCGGGCACATCACTGCCACAGTTCGGGCAGCCGATTTTGGTAAAGGTCGAAGTATCTTCGACATCTACTTCTTTTAACTCTAATTTGTGCTTCTCTACGGTCTTCCTTGCCATGTTTCTTTGGGTTTCTAAGCTGAAGATGTGAAATTAGAAACAGACTGCAAAATTTACCTTTCATAAATCTCCACCTTTGCGCAATCCTAAACATGTTTAAGTCTATCGGCAAATTTAATCGGTAATCTACTCGGAAAACCCTAGATTTATTGGCCAATTAGGGAACCATCCGCCATAAATCTTTTCAACTACTACATTATGAGAACCAAAATCTTAAAGGGGCTGGGCATCTTAATCCTTATAGTTTTAGCTGTGGCCATCTACAACAAGAAGAAGATTACCCAGCTTTACACCGTGTTACACATATTTGATGAAGATCAAATTGCCGATAACTTCATGCACATGGAGGATTTATTTGACACACGAACCATCGAGAAAAGCGCCAGTCCCACTCAGTTGGTCAAAGACATAAGTTATACCCCAATCTCCTCCTTTAGTTATGAGGATTCAACGATCCAGGTTCCAGAATTTATCGAAAGCACTAGAACTATGGGCCTACTTGTCATGAAATCTGATACCATCATTTATGAAGAATATTTCAATGGCATGGCAGAATCCACGACGCACATATCTTGGTCAGTTGCAAAATCTGTAGTAGCTACCCTTTTAGGAATAGCCTATCACGATGGCTTAATCAAGGACTTGGCTGAACCCATTACTAAGTACTTACCGCAACTGGCTGCTTCAGGGTACAATGAAGTGAGAATCAAGGACATACTGAACATGAGTTCCGGCGTGGGGTTTAATGAGGATTACCGCGATTTTAATTCTGACATTAATCGTTTTGGAAGAGCTTTTGCTTTAGGTTCCTCATATGAAAGCTTCGCCCTTTCTCTGAAGAATGAAAGAAAGCCCGGCACCTATAATCATTATGTAAGTATTGATACCCAAGTTTTAGGGATGCTTCTGGAAAAAGTTACAGGCAAGCGTTTGTCTCTATATCTTAAGGAGAAACTATGGGACCCCATGGGCATGGAACATGATGCACAGTGGATTATCGATGAGACCGGCATGGAGTTGGCATTAGGTGGGTTGAATATCAGTTTACGAGATTATGCTAAGTTGGGCCTCCTATACTTACAGAAAGGACGCTGGAAGGACCAGCAACTGGTTCCGGCCGAATGGATTGAACGAACTATTAGTCCTGATGCACCTCACTTGATGCCTGGCCGCGATAACCAGAATTCTAGTAATCGATATGGATATGGTTTTCAGTGGTGGATTCCCGAAAAACCAATGGGGGACTTTTTTGCCGCAGGGATTTATAACCAATACATTTATGTCTATCCTGAAAAGGACTTTATCGTGGTAAAGCTCTCTGCAAATCATCATTTCCGCATTCCTGGAGATGAGTCAAAATACCAGCATATTGACTTCTTCCAGGCTATGGCTAATGCATTTTAGTACCTTAATATTTCTTTAACAGAAAAAAAGTTCATAGTGGCTAGTGGTGTCGGGATAGTTTATACATCTAATAATTGAAGATAGGTGATAATAAAACCCGACAGCCTTATGAATACATATCGTGGAGTAGCTTCAGAAATAGAGTACCAGGACACCAAGATGATGTACATTGGAATTCCATTCATGACCCTTTTCGTGGTACACGTGGGTTTGGAAGACCGATTGGGAAGTTTGCTCAGCAATAGCCTTTATTACGAAAATTTAATCGTGAGCTTGGCCATTGCCTATCTTACCTTTTTTAGTATTCGGTCATGCATACTAGGCTTTGATCAATGGCTACCTTGGCACGCTGGCAGGCGGAATACTTGGCGTTGGTCTCTACAGCTATTTGCTAGTGCAGTGATAACTTCCTTTTGGCTGGTCGTAAATGATTTCTATGACTACATCATGCTTG
>CAJXPD010000462.1 GCA_913057785.1 uncultured Lewinella sp.
TGGGCTCCAAAGAATGAATCGCAACTTGCATTAGTTAATTGAAAAATACCACCTTATAATAGCATGTTACAACTGCATAATTCAATGTGGCCGGGCATCGTCGGCAAGGGAGAAGGCTCCGAGCCGATACTTTCTCTAGATCATATGGTCCAATTAACGAAAGCCGCCGAAGTAGAGGGGCAGGGTTTTGATGGGATCGACCTAAATATCATGGATCCTCATGTTAGCATTAATCTAAGCCAAGACGACATCTTGCGGTTCGCGGATGGCATTCAGGAGAAAGGGCTAAAGATTGGCTCAATTGGAGCGCCTATTTGGCCAGATACCGGAGGCGGTTCGGCAATGGGTAGCGCAGCAGAGCGCCAACAATTCCTGGAAAAGGTCAAGCAAACCTGCGAATTCGGTAAGGTCTTGCGTGAACATGGCATTCGGCAATATGGCAGCATCCGCATCGATTCAGCAGACTCGCCTGCACATTGGGCAGCGAATCCAGCGGGTAATATGAAAAAGATTATTGACACCTTTACAGAGGCAGCCAAAATCGCTGGAGATTATGGAGAACGCTTAGCTGCTGAAGGTGAAATCTGTTGGGCGGGTATGCACTCTTGGTTTCACAACTTGGAATTGATGGAGGCTGTGGGTATGCCCGAGCAACTAGGGTTTCAGGCTGACCTTGCGCATACTTATCTATTCCTCCTTGGTTACAATGCGGATGAGCATGCCTTAGTTGGGAAAGACCATGAAGAAGAGGAATTCTGGGAGGCTTACGGCAAAATGACGAAGGCCCTGGCTCCTTGGACGATCGACTTCCACGTCGCACAAAGTAATGGTACTGTATTTGGTAGTGGGTCTCACGACAAGACAGGTCGCCACTGTCCTGCCGATGCCCCAGATGGCAAATTGGATGTGGTGAAATGTGCTCGATATTGGTTGTTGGATGAAGAGGGACAGATCCGCAACAATATTCAACACATCTGCTGGGACGGTTGCATGTTCCCGAATGCAACTTTGGAAGATCCAAGCACTTGGAATAAGGTACTAGCCTTAATGCTAGAAATCAAAGAAGATATTGGCGCCTAGCGCAAACAAGACAATTTCAAAAGAATGCAAAATAAAATAGGATTCAATCTATTAGTTTGGTCGGCCGTTGTATCCGACGACATGCTACCCATCATGGAGCGCCTCAAGACCATAGGATATGATGGCATAGAATGCTCCATGGGATCAGATGACCCTGCAGCTTACAAACGCATCGGCGAACAAGCCAAGGACCTAGGGTTGGAGATCAATCCTTGTCTAGCCCTGGGAGCGGAGCACAACCCAGTCAGTGATTCGGCGGCGGTGCGCCAAAAGGCGGTGGACCAGTTGAAATGGGCCATCGATAGAGCTTTTGATATGGGATCTACCGTGATGTGCGGGCCTTTCCATTCTGCCTTTGCTACTTTCACCCAAAAGACACCACAACCGGTGGAGTATGAACGTAGTGCGGAAGTATTGCGTGAAGCTGGAGATTATGCTGCTCAAGGAAATGTAATGCTCGCCTTGGAAGCCATCAACCGCTTTGAATGCTACCTCTGTAATACGATGGAGCAATTGACTGGCCTAGTAAAACTAACGGCTCATCCGCAGGTGCAGGCCATGTATGATACCCATCATGCCAATTTGGAGGAAAAAGGGATCACAGATGCGATAGACCTCGTGGCTCCAGTCCTACAGCATGTACACATTAGTGAAAATGATCGCGGAACACCGGGAGAAGGACACAATCCCTGGGATGAAACCTTTGCTGCTTTAGCCAAGCATGGCTATAAAGGTTGGCTGACCATCGAAGCATTCACCCGGAATGATCCAGACTTTGCCAATGCCATCAATGTTTGGCGAGAATACTCTCCGCCGTGGGAAATTGCAGAGAAGGGATTCACCTTTATTAATGAAATGGTCGAAAAACACGGACTTTAGTCGATATAAACCCACCATTGGTTGATATTCCTTGCGAAGCCATTCAAAGATCTGAAACTTCGCAGCCCCAATAAGAATCTATAAAACCAAATTGAAAACCATGTACTTCAACCAATGGAAACAACATCGGAGGTGGGTCTTTTACGCCTCCCTCGGCCTTTTTCTTTTTTCACTTACCCAACCCGCATTCTATATCGACAGAGCTGATTATGATGCCTGGTCCAGCCCCACCGGGCTTTTGCTGATGGGATGGTTAGGCATTATGGCTGGCGATTCAGCTTGTCTAGCTTGGCTCGCTAATCCCTTACTCATCTTGGGCGGAGTGAGTCTATTCAAGTTTGACAAATTTGCTCCAATTTTCGGTATCTTGGCCTTAGCAGTGGGTCTCTCCTTTTTAGGACAGGAACAGATTATCAGCAGTGAAGCCCCTACCTATTCAAAGATCACGGAAATCAAATTAGGTTACTGGCTTTGGATCACAAGTATGGCCGCCTTTGCCGCTGGTAGTACTTACCTACTGTTGATCAAACCCAAAGACACTCGGGAAGATAATTTTGTATAGGATCGCTTTACAGAGGTGAATTCAACTTTCGTGACGATCCTAATAAACGATCCTTTACATGAAAGTTGGACTTTTCGTACCCTGTTATGTTGACCAGTTTTACCCTCAGGTAGGGATTGCCACCTTGGAGCTGCTTCGGCAATTTGACGTAGCAGTCAGCTATCCCATGCAGCAAACCTGCTGTGGACAACCCATGGCCAACTCAGGGTGCGAGAAGGACGCCATCCCCTCCTATCACCACTTTGTAGAGACCTTTCAAGGCTTTGACTACATCGTGGCGCCTTCTGGAAGTTGTACCTACCATGTTAGAAAGCACTTTGATGTGATCGAACAGTCGAAGCCAGTACAACATGTTCGAGCCAGGACCCTAGATATCTCCGAATTCCTACTTGATGTATTACAAATAAAGCGCCTACCCGCCAAATTCCCGCATAAGGTTGGACTACACCAAAGTTGCCACGGGCTACGCGGACTCCGTCTTGGTCAGGGTTCAGAGCGTGTTGGCACTGCTTACTCCAAGACGGAACAGCTGCTTCAAATGGTGGAAGGGCTAGAGTTGATCACTTTGGATCGGCAAGATGAATGCTGTGGTTTTGGCGGCACCTTTGCGGTATCCGAAGCCGCAGTGTCTGCCAAAATGGGCAAGGACAGGATTGCCGATCACCAGCGAAATGGGGCTGAAGTACTAACGGCCGGGGACATGAGTTGTTTGATGCATTTGGAGGGCTTGATCCGTAGACAACAATCCGAAATCAAGGTGATACACTTGGTCGAGATTTTGAATGCAAAATGAATACTACTTAATACATGCAACACGCAGACAAGGCAGCGACCTTTATACAAAACGAATCCAAAACCGACTGGCACAATGCCTCGATCTGGCGGGCACGGGAGAAACGTGATCTAGCGGCGCATGGCATTCCGGAATGGGAGCAGCTTCGGGAGCTCGCCTCACAAGTCAAGGACAATGTGCTAAGTAATTTGGACCAATACCTGCTACAATTTGAGGAGGCAGCCAAGCGTAATGGTGTGCAAGTGCATTGGGCGGCTACAGCTGAGGATCACAATCGGATTGTACTCGACATTTTACAAAAGAATAAGCTGAGTAAGGTGGTCAAGAGTAAGTCCATGCTTACCGAAGAATGTCACCTGAATCCATTCCTAGAAGCCAACGGGGTAGAAGTAATCGATACGGATTTAGGGGAGCGGATCATTCAACTTCGAGATGAACCACCTAGCCATATTGTAGCTCCCGCCATTCATTTAAAGAAAGAAGAGATTGGTGAGCTATTCCATGAAAAACTCGGCACCGAGAAAGGGGCAACTGATCCCAACTACTTGACGGAAGCTGCTCGTCAGCATTTGCGGTCCGCTTTCATGGAAAGTCAGGCTGGCTTGACTGGGGTGAATTTTGCTGTTGCAGAGACGGGTGGTGTAGTGATCGTTACGAATGAGGGCAATTCAGACATGGGTGTGCACCTGAATAAGGTGCAAATCCACTGCATGGGCATTGAGAAGATTATTCCTCGAGCGCAAGACTTAGGCATTTTTGTCCGGCTACTAGCGAGGAGTGCCATCGGTCAGGCGATCTCTATATTTACCTCTCATTATCATCGGCCGAAAGCTGGAGGTGAGATGCACTATGTTATTGTGGATAATGGTCGGAGTGAGCACCTGGGGCGGGAGGATTTTAGAAATGGTCTGAAGTGCATTCGCTGCGGAGCCTGCATGAATACCTGCCCCGTGTACCGCAGGAGTGGCGGGCATAGCTATGGCTACACAATTCCCGGCCCGATCGGCTCCATTCTCACCCCAGGCAAAGACCTCAAGCAACATAGTGACCTTCCTTTTGCTTCCACGCTATGCGGGTCTTGCTCCGATGTTTGTCCCGTAAAAATTGATATTCACGAACAGCTTTATAAATGGCGACAGATTATTGCCGAGGAGGGTCATCTCAATCGCTCCAAGCGCTGGAGTATGCGGCTGGCAGGCAAGATCCTATCCAATCCGAAAGCCTATCGGCGTTTTGGTCGTTTGGCGCGCTGGGCGCTGCGGGTGATGCCCAGCTCCATGGTCTATAACCGCTGGAATGACTGGGGGAAGGAACGTGAACTGCCGACAGCACCTAAGCAAAGTTTCAAAGAGTGGTATCAAGAAAATCATCCCGGATCATGAGTAAAGAGACTATCCTTTCCCGCATACGGGCCAACAAGCCAGCTGCTCGTGCATTGCCTAGCATTCCGGCATTTGACTTTGTTGCCTCGGATCTGCAGGCCGCTTTCACGGAATTGGCAGAAGCCAATGCCAGTCGCTGCATTACATTGACGAGTGCGGCTGAGCTTGACGATTTCATTCAAATTCAATTTCCTGGAACGAAACAAATTGCATCTACCTATCCCGCATTCAAAGGGAATATTGATCTTACAACCATTACCGATCCCAGCGAACTCAAGCAGGTAGATGTAGCCATAATTCCAGGACAGGTGGGTGTGGCTGAAAACGCAGCTATTTGGGTTACGGAGGAAGCCTGTGTTCATAGGGCACTGCCGGTGATCACTCAGCATTTAATCTTGGTGTTGAGTAAAACACAGTTGGTCGGCAATTTGCACGAAGCCTACCGAAAGATTCAAATCGACGAATTTGGATATGGGGTGTTTATTGCCGGGCCTAGTAAGACGGCGGATATTGAGCAGTCTCTGGTGATTGGGGCACAGGGCGCTAGGAGTTTAACGATTGTATTTATTGACTAAGAATTGAAAGCATTGTGAGTATAGTATTAATCTGCAACAATAAGGATCCCAAACCTTGGGCGGATGGCCTTAGTTTGGCCTTTCCCGATACTGCGGTGGAAATTTTCCCAGACGTGAAAAATAAAGCTGAAGTCACTTTTGCCGTATGTTGGAAGCCTAAAACGGATGACCTTGAGCAATTCCCGGCATTGGAAGTCGTACAATCCCTGGGAGCAGGCGTAGAACATATTCTTCAAACCACCACCATCACCCCTCCCCTACGTCTATGCCGGATTGTAGATCCTGGCCTGGCTAATGATATGTGGGAATTTGCTTTAGCAGTCGTGATGAATCAGCTGAAAAAACTTCGCCAGTACCAGCAGCAGCAGCATGAAAGAATTTGGGAGCAATACGGATACGGCACTATTGCAAGCACCCGAATAGGTGTGTTAGGTTTGGGAAAGAT
>CAJXPD010000463.1 GCA_913057785.1 uncultured Lewinella sp.
CCAGAGTCACATCCGAGCTTGTCGGTAGTGTGAATTTGATCTGTGTTTGCTCGGCGAATGGACTTAATCTTGCAAGACTAATTTTTGGGTGTATTTGTGATCACCAAGACTAAGGCTCAAGTAGTAAACCCCTCTGGGGAGGTTACCCAAGTGAAGTGTTTGTCTATTGGTGAATTGATCCATGGCGTAAGAAGCTACCGTTCTGCCTACTTGATCCATCAGTAGGAGTGTTCCTGGCACTTCCTCTTTCTTTACATAAATATTCACTAAGTCAGTAGTAGGGTTGGGGTATATCTCAAACTGTGCTACTTTTCCTTCAATCTTGATGGACTCGATCTTGGAGTACTCAAAGGCCCCATCTACATCAAGCTGCTTCAAGCGGTAATAATTGGTACCCACTGGTGCTTTTTGGTGAATGAATTGATAGGATTGACTTAATTGAGTGGTGCCCATCCCTTTGACAAAATCTAATACCTCCCAGCTAGTACCATCGGAGCTATGCTGGATCTCGAAGCCTGCATTTTGCTCCTCCACGGCTGTTTCCCAATCTAATTTGACGGATCTGCGGTCTAGCGGTCTGGCGGTGAAGTAGGTGAGTTCAACTGGCAAAGCTTGATCCGGAGCAAGAGCGTAGCATAGGTTAGTGATGATCTTTTGCTGATTGCCATCATTCGTGTCGAAGTAATTGATAATAGCGCCATTCCATTCTAGTTGTACACTGCCATCTTTATAGCCATCCAAGGTTACTGTTCCGATCTTTGTGGTGGTGTTCCCGATGGTGGGAGAGAAGGCAAGCGGAACTGAGAAATTGACGAAATAGGAGGTACCACCTCCGGAGGCATCAGTACCCGGCAGGCCATCGATGGAAACGCTGCCAGAGATGTTGGTTTCTCCGTCTGCGTCAATGATATTGAAATCGGAATCTGCCAGTAAAAGATCGCCGATGTTGGACCGCATTTCGATATCAAAAGTGTACTGGTCACCGTTGGCGGAGGCATTTGTTATAAACAAGTCTACATCGCACTGAGCAATAAGAAAACTGGATAGTAAGCACAATAGAGCTGTGATTATATAACTTGTATTTTTCATAGTGGTTTGTCTTTTAAGTTGATTGTCAATGAATACCTTACTGGAGCTTCTACCGTTAGGGGAGCGCTTTTAAACCTCAGCATAGCTGAGGGCTTAATCCGGCATCGTACCGCCCAAGTTTCGGTTATTCCAGGCTGCGCTTCGATCAGAGGCATTGGTGGCTCCGTCCAGGTTACAATCGGAGTTGAGGTAGCCGGTCTTATTTCTGTCGTTCCAGGTCATACTACGATCCGAAGCATTGATGTTGCCAGAACCGTCTACATCTGCTCCATAAAGTCCCCAGACACCGGATTTCAATTCAGTCCTGGAATTGCTGCCGTAGACGGGCATAGAGGAGGCAGTAAAATCAAGGTAGGTCGCGGTACTGGATAGCGCATAAGCCGAGGAGCTAATACATCCCATGTGATTGCGATGTTTTACCACTACATAGTAATTTCCTTCAGCTGCTTCATCAAAACTCACTGGGCTGTTCCCATCCACATCTACGATATCACCGTCGCGCTGTAGCAATGCTGCTCGCTGATAGAGCACTTCAGTATTATCAACTTCGCTGCGTAATTGTACGAGTATCCAATCGACGATGGCGTTGTTGCCTGTGGTAGTCAATACGTTGCTGTTGATGCTTTCAGTAGTTCCAGCGTAAGGGGAATTGAGGGGAATTAAATCCTGTGTTCTTAGGGCATCATTCATCAAACCAGAAGCTACCTCATAAGGGCCTTCCAAGAGGGCTGTTGCACTCAACAGTACAGACTGCTGACAAATAGGGGAGAGCGCATCATCTTCAATGGTTACAGTTGAAGTACAACTAGACGTAAATCCATCTTCGGTAGTTAAGGTGAGTATAATCTCATTGGCCCCGATATCGGAGCAGTTAAAATCCAATTGACTTAGGGTCAGATTTGTACCACAAGCATTATCGGTTCCGATAAAGATATCATCGCTACTTATGGATGCTTCGCCTGAGGCTTCCAATTGAACGGAGATATCCTGACACAGGGGTGGGGCGGGTAAGATCATAACGGTTGACTGGCATTCACTTCTATTTTGTTGAGCATCATAGATCACCATGGTGAGTACTTGTTCGCCCATCTGATGACACTTTAAAGTGGTTGGATAAACCTTTCGGGTGATGGTTCCATCACAGGGGTCATAGGAGCCATCATCGACCCAGGAGACGTTGGGCCTAAGTGTGTTATTACTATTGAAGGTATACGTATTAATGGCAGTTGTACACTTAGCTACTGGCGCAACCTTATCATTGATTTGCACGGTGGTATTACAGTAGGTGCTGCTACCATGGTTACTGATGTCATACCTAATGTAATAGGTTCCTGCTGAGAGTTCTTCACCTGGTAAAGGCCCATTTGTGTGCGAGATGGTAATCGAACTACAATCATCTAAGACAGTAGGAATGGGGAAGGGTTCAAGAATAATTCCGCATGATTCGCCTTCCAAGTCGACTACCAGGTCTTCGGGGCAGTTGACAGCAGGAGCTTGAGCATTTCTGACTTCGACGACAAAGGTGCAATTATTGCTGTTGCCAGAGGCATCTGTAAGGGTAATAGAATTGAGTGTTTCGCCGTAGGGGTAAGTGGCCCCACTAGGGAGTCCTTGGTCCTGGATGATGGAAGTGACCCCACAATTATCAGTCGGATTTAAGTCAAAATTATACACCGCTCCACCACATAGTCCGGCTTGTGCATTTACCTGAACTCGTCTTAGGCCTCCCTGAATCAATCCGGGACAATTCATAATGGGGGCATCGTCTTCATAAGGTGTAATGCGGGCTGTACAACTGCTAGTGGCGGCACCATTGTCAGGGGTAAAGATTAGGGTCACGAAATTGTCTTGGTCAATATCCTCGCAGGTATAGGTGATTTGCGTACCTGCTGCAAATTCGACGCTTCCTAAGACATCAGCTGCGCAGGGACTACCTACTCCATCCAGCACATCATTTACGGTAATGTTCAGGCTAGGACCAGCCCTGTTCATCAACTTTCTACTATCCTTGCATCGCACCGTAGGCGTAGGGTCGTCTACAACGGTTACTTCAAAAGAACAGCTACTGCTGTTATTAAATTGATCAATGGCCGTGACATCAACTTCCAGATTGTCGTCCTCAATATTATTGCAAGTGAAGGTGTAATCAATACGGTTGATGATGATATCTTGCTGGGGTGTACAATTATCCGAATAGGTGATGGGTAATTCCTCATCGGTAATATTGGTAAAACCTTGGTCATTGAGCACTACGGTAATATCCTCACAAATAAGAGTGGGAGCTAATTGATCGACTATGGTCAAAGTAGCTGTACAAGGCGGAAGATCTGTTTCATGAGCTACAGTGCTGCGCAGTAAATCGACCTGATGAGTACCAATGTCATCGCAATCTACAGTGCTAGGCAACAAATTGGTATTCCAAGAATAACCAGTGATAATTTCTGCCTCTGACAGGCAATTATCACTGGCACTGACTATAAAATCCACGTAATCAATATTGGCCGTTCCGGCGGCACCCAATTCAATAGTTACATCCTGGCAAGTAATCGTTGGTCGGATGGGGTCTAGTACGGTAATGACCATTTCCCCAACAGTAGTATTCCCTGCTGGGTCAGATACTGTTAGTTTGGTGGTAACTGTTTGCCCAATATCTGCACAGGTATAGGTAGCAGATTCATCATCTATCGTATAGCTAAGATCCAGTTCATCGTCACAAATGTCTGTGGCCTCGATGTGACTGATGTCTCCTTGCTTGAGACTATACTGGCCGCTGGCGTCCAAATATACCTCGATCAGCATATTATCAGGCAATGAGGGGCTAGTTCCATCTTTTACGGTTACCTGAGCAATACATATAGAGGTTAGGTCAGCATAATCTCTTACGGCCAGACCGACTTCAAAGTTAGGGTCTCCGACTTGATCGCAGCTGAGTGTCTGTTGAGATAGGCCTATTCCACCCGCACCTAGTAAAAAAAACTCATCAATACCGCAGTCATCGGTAGATCCATCGTCTACTTCCTCGGGGTTTAAGATATAGGTGCCGTTTTCATCCAAGGTAACTGTGATGTCCTTACATAGGGCAATTGGATAGGAAATGTCCCCAGCTACATTTACGGCAAATGTTACGGTGTCCATGCTACCATAAGCGACATTACCAACTACGATGGCATATTGTCCGACACCCACATTTTCAAATACGCCATCATTGCTGGATGTTACAAATTGGAGATCATCCGGATTAGAAGCATCTTTAAGGTCATAGTATAGGTCAGTTGCGCAGGGCGGGGTGGATTCAATAGTAGCCGTGACTGTAGCTCCTTCTCCGGCACAGCTCTCGGCTTCATCAATGGTTACACTGGTATTGCCAATTCTACATTTCCACTCCAATCTATATTGGACAAATCCATCTTTTACATCCGCTGTGGTAGGAAGTTCCTTCAGATAATGATCTACTGAATAGTCCTCGTTCACGTAACTACCGCCACCACCACCATGACTACTGGCAGCGCCACCTGAATAACCACCACCACCACCACCAGATTCCTGACCAACTCCACCACCACCAAAACCAAATCCTCCATCTTTTGCGAGATTCGTTGAACTAGTACCGCCCTTCCCTCCTAAGGGTTCACCAACTCCACCAATGAAAAACCAACCGGCCTTGCCTGTGTCCTCATACTGATTATAATCATATCCATCTGCAAAGGCACCGCCACCGGGTCCATTTTTCCCGCTGGATGGACCCTGACCACCCAGGCCATGAACTCCACCTTCTCTGTCACCGACACTTTCTCCATTTATGGAGGTGACACCGCTACCCCCGTGTCGATTCTCTTGTGCACAGAAACCATTAAAAACCTTAGCATAGGCGCCACCACCGCCACCAGCAGTAGATAGTATAACCCAATTATCATTTATTTTGGCCAGAATTCCTGTTCCACCTCCACCTCCACCACAATAATAAACAATAACGGCACCGCCATTCGTACCCTGGCTTTCTCCTCTTCCTCCAATGATAAATCGAATGGTGGATCCAGCTGGGATTTCATTGTCTCCATCTCCGACGATTAGTTCTTGATATACTTCGGCACCGGCGCCACCTTTATACAAACAACTTCCATCCTGTTGGGCATCGGCAAAACCTCCATCTCCTCCAAACATTCGGAAGTAAATAACGCCCACGAAATCATCTGGAATCTTAAAATCCTGATAGGTTCCATTATAGCTTATTCGCTGCCAATCCGTACCTGCTGCTAAATCCGTTATTTGAGCATGGCTGAAGAATGGTCCCAACAAGAAGAGGAACAGGAAAAGAGATCTAAGCTTTGGTTTTTCAAGAAAGTGGATGCAATCTTTTTTCATGAGTTGGAATTTAAAAAGCAGGCAATACGGGGTCGGCTGAGATCCTGTCGAATCATCTGCATGATAAGCCTGCTTACTTAATTTTACTTATTAATAAATCACTACTGACCTCCTATTGGAATCAAAATGAAACCAATGGAAATGGGGCCTATATTTCTTTCGAAGGAACTAGGTGTTTATTGGGTTGGCGAAAATAGGAAATAGGTTGATTTTTCTGACAGAACAAAGATGTAGGAAGCCCTTGTAAACAACTTG
>CAJXPD010000464.1 GCA_913057785.1 uncultured Lewinella sp.
AAATCCAATGCTTTGACCTCGTCGACAGCCAATAAGTTTGAACCAGCTCATTGACCGAAAAGAGCCAGGGTACTTAATTTTTATTTGTCGCATGCATCTAGTTCTGGTTTTAATCCTGGTGATTCTAGTCGTTGGAGTGGTCCAAAGTATACTCTTCGGCTTAGGATATGCCTTGAGAAAATTACACATTACCGCAGCAAACATCCAAAAACTTAAATGGTATGTTGGCATAGGCCTGGGTTTATGGCTTTTGATCTTAGCCTTAATGGCTTGGGGAGGAGCCTTTATGAACTTTGAGGCTTGGCCCCCACGCATGTTACTGGTGCTGTTACCGATTCCACTGCTGGCCTTGATCCTTCTCCGTTCCCGCCTATTTTTGCTTTGTCTGAAAGCCATTCCGGCTCGCTGGCTGCTCTTTGCGCAGACCTACCGCGTCTTTCTCGAATTGTTGCTTTGGTTTGGATTTACGATCGGTATGGTTCCATTTCATCTTACCTTTGCCGGCTTCAATTATGATATTGTGGTAGGACTCACGGCCATTCCTGCAGGTATGCTATTCTTTCGTCGGGGTAGGTGGTTGCGTTTTGAAGCCATGATTTGGAATACCTTTGGCGTGTTGTTATTGCTGTACAACAGTTTTATTTTTTTGATTTCGTTACCCTATAGTTTTCAAGTCTTCGACATTCCCCCTTCGAATTCATTTATAACACAATTTCCGTTTATCTGGATTCCTGGTTTTCTGACTCCCCTGGCCATTGCTTTGCATTTGTTTTCACTCCGGCAACAATTTATTTCGAGACCTCGACGGCAGTTTTCCATCAGAAGAAACCGAAACACCTGATCAGGCGTGGTCTAGCGGTATTATTGTCAGTTGTTGTCATAAAGAAAAGGGGCGGAGATTTAGTACCGGATTCGTCAGGCTTATCCATCTCTTTTTGTTACATTAGACCATCACAGCGTAAATTCGCTATATAGCCCCATCCCAACTAAATCATCTATTTTGGAACCCCGCATAATATGGATTCATGCAACACTTTGACTATATCATAATTGGTGCAGGCTCGGCAGGATGTGTACTAGCCAATCGCTTGAGCAAAAATTCGAATAATAAGGTTTTGTTGTTGGAGGCAGGAGAGGAAGACAAGGCTAATGACATCAAGACTCCTATTGCATTCTCCAAGCTTTTCAAAACGAAATATGATTGGCAAGACGAGACCGTGGTGCAAGAACACATGAACAACCGCCCCATGTTTCAACCTAGAGGGAAAGTTATTGGAGGTTGTAGTAGCACCAATGCTATGATCTATATGAGGGGCAATCGCCTGGACTATGATCATTGGGCGGATTTGGGCAATAAAGGTTGGTCTTATGAAGAGATACTTCCTTACTTCAAGAAGTCTGAAGACAATCAGGTGTATAACAATGAGTACCATGGAGTAGGCGGGGAATGGACGATTGATACCTATCGTTATCAGCATCCCTTGTCCAAGGCCTTGTTGAGTGCTATAAAGCAGGCTGGGCATTCCTTGAATCCTGATTTTAATGGCGAAGTGCAAGAGGGCTTCGGTTTTCACCAATTAAATCAGAAGAAGGGACGTCGCTGGAGTGCTGCGGATGCCTTTCTACACCCAATTCGGAACCGTTCCAACTTGGAGGTCATTACCAAGGCGCATGTCAGTAAAGTGGTAATTGAGGATAACAAGGCACAGGGTATTGTGTATGAAAGAGGAGGAAAGCAGATAGAGGTCCGGGCAGATAGAGAGGTGATCTTGAGTGCTGGTGCCTTTAATAGTCCTAAGCTATTAATGCTTTCGGGTTTAGGTCCTGCAGCACATTTGCAGGAAAACGGAATTGAGGTGGTTCAGGATATGCCTGGCGTGGGCCAGAATCTGCAAGATCATTTATTGGGAGGGATCGCATATCGCAGTAAGAAGTCTGATACTTATGATACCATTGAAGGGTTCCCACGAATTCTAGGTGCGCTTTGGCAGTTTCTGATCAATAAAGGAGGTCCATTGAGTTCTAATGTTTGTGAAGTTGGTGGTTTTGTTCGGACACTGCCTGATCTACCAGCGCCAGATATACAGTTCGCTTTTGCGCCAGCCTTCTACATTCGGCATGGTTTCGATAATCCTCAAGGGGAGAATGGACTGGGTTTCGGTCCGATTTTATTGCAGCCCTATAGCGTAGGAGAAGTTAAATTACGGGATGGACATGCCGCCTCTAAGCCATTGATCGATCCCAAGTACTTCAGCGATGAACGGGATGTGGCGACGATGATTCGGGGAGCCAAGATAGCGGATGAGATATTATCCCAGTCGGCTTTGGATGAATATCGCGGAGCTCGATACTTGCCTGAAAAAGACCTAGACTCTGACGAAGAAATGGCAGACCTGCTTCGCGACATGGCCGAAACGCTTTATCATCCTGTGGGCACCTGCAAAATGGGGAAGGATGCGATGTCAGTAGTGGACGAAAACCTCAATGTGAGGGGGATCGAAGGCTTACGTGTGATTGATGCCTCCATCATGCCCAAGATCGTTCGTGGAAATACGAATGCACCAACAATCATGATCGCGGAGAAAGGGGCAGATATGATCCTGGCAGCGCAGGCTAGTGCGCAAGCAACTGCGGTGTCTGCTGGTACGGCCTAAGGATAGAAAGCCAATTCGAGATATCCGAAGTTTTGCTTGGCCCTGCCGTAGGGAAACTTCGGATATCTGCCGCGCTATTGTTGGGTAAAAGGGGGATAGAAAAGACTTGCTCAGCGATGAACTAAAACGGGGTTTTAAAAGAAGATCTCTTGGGCCACTCGGTAGGTATTCGCGTGCCCTTCCACGATGTGAGCAATCCGTTCAGAGTACCCGCCTCCCATGCTGACGGCAACCGGGATATTGTGACGTTTACAGGCTTGAAAAACGATCTCATCTCTTTGTTTACATCCTTGTAGACTCATACCAAGACGTCCGAGCTTGTCGGTGTTTAGCACATCCACTCCAGCCAAGTAGAAAATGAAATCTGGCTCTACTTCATCAATGAGTTTGGGCAGATGTTGTCGTAAGAGCTTCAGGTAAGCCTCATCCTCAATCTTATCTGGTAATCCAATGTCCAAGTCAGATTCCTCCTTTCGCAAAGGATAATTTCTGGCGCCATGCATGCTGAAGGTGTAGACCTGCGGGTTATGCTGGAAAATTTTAGCCGTCCCATTTCCTTGATGTACATCCAAGTCGACGATCAAGATTTGCTCAGCCAGTTGATGCGCCAATAGATGATGAGCAGCAATGGCAAAGTCATTGAATACACAAAATCCCTCTCCACGATCCGCAAAGGCATGATGAGTACCACCAGCAATATTTAGGGCAACGCCGTACTGCTGGGCATACAGGGCGCACTCAATGGTGCCATGGGCAATATGGCGGCCTCTTTCGATCAACTGAGCTGACATCGGCAATCCAATTGCCCGTTCTTCTTTCCTACTTAATTGTTGGAGGCGCAACTTGTCCCAATATTCGGGTGTATGCGTTTTCAGAATCTCGGCTTCCGTTAACTTTTTCGGATGAAAGAAGTTGGCTTCAGAAACAGTACCCTCGTAAAGCAGTTGTTCGGGCAATAGCTCATACTTGATCATCGGGAAGCGATGACCGTCCGGAACACTGTATTTGTAGATGGGTGAAAAAGCAATCTTTAGCATAACAAGTCAGCAGATACACGCTTCATCAAACACTTTAGGCTCGGCAATGTTGCAATTTTCCGTGAAATTGAACTATTTTTGCCGCCTCGAAATTATACAAATATGAACATTGCTTTTCATCATTCTAAGATCAAGCCTTATAAACAGAATTGCGCTTAGTCGCCAAATTCTGAAGGAGACCGTTTTGTCATAGCGGTTCCTTGCCCAAAGAGCTACAGAATGGGATTGATCTTTTAGATGATCTGTTCGCGTGAAAAGCTTTACTTGCCGCTTACCTTTCCCGCTCTAGCTCCTCTTTATTTGCATAATTTCAACTTTAAATCAGCTAATACTAAAATATATCCATGCAACTCAGTGAACAGGAATTAGTCAGAAGAGAAAATCTTCAAAAGATTAGGGATCTCGGTGTTGATCCTTATCCAGCTGCACAGTTTGATGTCAACGCTTACGCAGCGGATGTCAAAGAGAACTACGTAGAAGATGACGAGGGTAAGGGTATGAACTTTCAGGAGGTCGTCATGGCAGGACGATTGATGAGCCGCCGAGTCATGGGAAAAGCTTCCTTTGCCGAGCTGCAGGACTCCAGTGGAAGAATTCAGGTGTATGTATCGAGAGATGAAATCGCTCCCGGTGAGGATAAAGCTTTATACAATAGCATTTTCAAGAAATTATTGGATATCGGTGACTTTATCGGTGTGAAAGGATATGCCTTCCGTACGCGCATGGGGGAGATCACGATTCACGTGACTGAGCTCACGGTGCTAGGTAAGTCCTTGAGACCTCTACCGATCGTGAAGCGAGATGAAGATGGTAATGTATACGATGCCTTTACCGATCCAGAATTGCGATACCGACAGCGGTACGTAGACCTTACCGTTAACCCCCAATACAGAGAGATCTTCATCAAGCGTAGCAAAATCGTTTCTGCGATGCGCCGCTTTTTTGATGATAAAGGTTGGTTGGAAGTGGAAACGCCGATCCTACAGCCGATTCACGGTGGGGCCGCTGCACGCCCTTTCAAGACGCACCACAATACCTTGGATATGCCATTATATCTACGTATTGCGAATGAGCTATACTTGAAAAGACTAATCGTAGGCGGGTTCGAAGGTGTGTATGAGATCGGAAAAATGTTCCGTAATGAGGGGATGGATCGTACGCACAACCCAGAGTTTACTTCTATGGAGATCTATGTAGCCTACAAAGACTACAATTGGATGATGGAGATGGTGGAGCAATGTACGGAGTATATTGCCATGGAAGTTAATGGTACGACCAAGGTAACCATTGGTGAGAACGAAATTGATTTTGCTGGCCCCTATCGGAGACTGAGTATGTATGACTCCATCAAGGAATATACGGGCATAGATATCTCTGAAATGGACGAGGAAGGACTTCGTAAGGTCTGCAAAGATTTGCATATCGAGGTGGATCCGTCTATGGGCAAAGGCAAATTGATTGATGAGATCTTTGGAGAAAAAGTGGAAGATCACTTGATTCAACCTACCTATATCACGGATTATCCTATCGAAATGACTCCGCTGGCCAAGAAGCATCGAAGTAAAGAGGGGCTAGTAGAGCGTTTTGAATTATTTGTGAATGGTAAGGAGATCGCCAATGCCTATTCGGAATTGAATGATCCTATCGATCAGAGACAGCGCTTTGAAGATCAGTTGACCTTAGCTCAGCGTGGAGATGAGGAAGCTATGGCGTTGGACGAGGACTTCCTAAGATCCTTGGAATATGGCATGCCCCCGACTTCAGGACTAGGTATCGGTATCGATCGCTTAACTATGATGTTGACTAATCAACACTCCATACAAGAAGTACTGTTCTTCCCTCAAATGAAGGCGGAGCAGAAAGACTAGACTATAGAAGATAGTAGTCTGAAGTCAGATTACAGACTCTAGATAACAGATATCAGATGGTAGATATCAGATGTCAGATGGTAGTGTCTCGTACTGAAATAAGTTTACAGTTATAG
>CAJXPD010000465.1 GCA_913057785.1 uncultured Lewinella sp.
CCAGGATGCGTCGCAACCGAAAAGTGGTGGTAGGGCATTGGCAAGACGTGGAGGTAGCAGAGAAGCTTGGCATTTGGGCTCGAACAGCTTGCGGTTGGATGGAGACACAAAACCTGAAAGTCGCTAGAATCGGTGATAATATGCGGGAAGTAGCGGTTACTGAAGGCAATAAAGTTTCTGCTCAAATTCAATTTGGTTATTCGGTCAACGGCTATGGCTTAGGGGATGTGGTTCAAATGGTCGATGCCGTCAGTGATGCAGCCATCGATCAATTGGTCAAAGAGTACGAAGACAGCTACCACATCGCTAGCAGTCTGCTAGAAACTGGCAATATGCGTACCTCCCTCTTGGAGGCTGCACGTATAGAACTCGGACTACGAGCTTTTTTGGAGGAAGGAGGGTTTATGGCTTTCACGGATACTTTCGAAAATCTTCATGGCCTGAAGCAATTACCAGGTCTGGCGGTACAACGATTGATGGCGGATGGATATGGTTTTGGAGCCGAAGGGGACTGGAAAACGGCAGCATTGGTAAGAGCTATGAAAGTGATGGGCAGTGGATTAGTGGGCGGCAATTCCTTCATGGAGGATTACACCTATCACTTTGATCCTGCTCGAATGCAGGTACTAGGTGCGCATATGTTGGAGATCTGTCCTTCCATTGCTGCAGGAAAACCAAGTTGTGAAATACACCCATTGGGGATTGGTGGAAAAGCTGACCCAGTACGATTAGTATTCGATACCGGAGCTGGAGCCGCATTAAACGCTTCCGTGATTGACTTAGGAAATCGTTTCCGTCTCTTGGTCAATACCGTCGATGCCGTTGCCCCCAAACAGGAACTCCCCAAACTACCTGTTGCTCGGGTACTATGGGAAGCACATCCGGATCTCAAGACCGCTGCTGCTGCCTGGATACTGGCCGGTGGCGCTCATCACACCTGCTATAGCGAAAGCCTTACAGCGGAATACCTCGAAGATTATGCCGAGATGGCCGGTATCGAATATTTACTCATCGACTCTGAAACCAAAATCCGTGCCTTTAAACAGGAATTACAATGGAATGAAGTATATTTCCAGATAGCAAAAGGAATATAAGTAAAAGACCAACTTATGACATTTTTAAAGAACATCTCCCTCTTAGCTGTCTTCGGACTGCTACTAGTTTCCTGTAATTCCGAATCTAAACCTGCCGATGCTGAAGGCCCAGCTGATCTTCCCGCTCAAACGGAAGGCTTGAGCATTAGCAAGGCGCCCTTCGGCGAAAGCCCGGATGGGCCCGTAGATATCTACACTTTTACCAACAAGAATGGCATCGAAGCCCGAGTGATCAACTACGGTGCCTTACTCGTTTCCCTCAAAACGCCAGACAAGAATGGACAATTTGAAGATATCGTTTTGGGGTTTGATAGCCTGGCGGGATATCTCGGCGATCACCCTTACTTTGGCGCCACTATCGGACGATACAGCAATCGAATTGCCAAAGGCAAGTTCACGCTAGATGGTGAGACCTATACGCTCGCTACTAACAATGGTCCAAATCACTTACACGGTGGGCCAGGAGGCTTTGGTCGACAACTTTGGTCCGCAGAAGAACTCAAGACAGATGATGCCATAGGCGTGAAATTAACCTATGTAAGTGAAGACATGGAAGAGGGTTATCCGGGTAAATTGACGGTAGAGACTTCCTATCTACTAAACAATAAGAATGAGCTTTTCATGCAATATTCTGCCACTTCCGATAGAGCCACGATCTGTAATCTCACCAACCATACCTACTTTAACCTAAAGGCGGAAGGAGATATCCTCGATCATCAATTAATGATCAAAGCCAATAATATCACGCCCGTCGATGAAACACTCATTCCCACCGGAGAATTGATGCCTGTAGAAGGCACCCCTTTCGATTTCAGAAACCCCAAACCGATTGGGGCTGAAATTAATGGGGAGCATGAACAGATGAAGATTGGTGGTGGATATGATCATAACTATGTGATTAACAAAGCCAGTTCGGGAATGGAGCTGATTGCTTACTTCAGTGAGAATACTACTGGTCGTGTTGTGGAGGTCTATTCTGAAGAACCTGGTGTACAATTCTATTCCGGAAATTTTCTAAATGGGAAAGTAAGTGGAAAAGGTAAGACTTATGAGTACAGAACCGGATTCTGTTTGGAGACTCAGCATTTTCCGAACTCCCCGAATGAACCCGATTTTCCAAGTACAAGATTAGGAGCGGGAAAACGCTACACAACCCAGACCATGTGGCGTTTTTCAGCTAGATAGAAAATACCCAAGTAAACTAAAAGGCCTGTCAAATTCGAATTTAACAGGCCTTTTTCTTAACCGGAATTACACCTAAAACCGAGCAATTCCCTTGTAAATATTAGAGTCTTCTAGCAGTTCAAAGTTCCCTCGCATCGTAAAGCGAGCTCCAAAGGCACCGGAAAATCGCATGACGGCAATGCCTTCTTCATTCACATCCACGTACACTCTAGAGGAACCAAAGGCAGGCCCTTGAACATCCATTTCAAAGCTCACACCGTACTTCGGCATTTTCTTGGGAAAGTTAATAGTGCGGACCTTTCCTTGATCCGTAATACCCCCCAAGCCATTCCATCCTCCGATCCGGCCCGGTAAGGCAAATTGGATAGTGGCTTCTGTACTATCGACCAAGACAAAATTCGTCACTGGCGATACCTGAAAAAAACGACCATATCTATCTTCCAATATGTAAGCTTCGATTACGAATTGGCGATCTTTGATGGCAGCTAGCATCTGTTCTTTTCTTTCAGCTCTTTCCTGAGCTTTAATCTCTTTGCGTTCTGCACGCGTAAGTTTCCTGTTATTGGTTGAATCCTGAGCGGAAAGCCCCACTACGATCAACAGGCCCAAAAGGCTGACGATTAGCTTTTTCATTTCTTCTGATTTTGGTTAGTTATTTGATTCGCCTGAAACCGTTGGAAAGTGAATAGGGAAAGAAAGGTGCCTATTGTTGAAGTAGTTACTGATAATTAAACACCCGGGGAGGTGCAATAAGTCTAAGGATGGTACTGGATTAACTAAACTTTAAGGAAACGATTGGTAATAAGACACTTAGAGGGATTTTTGGCCTTGCTTTTGAGTTAAAATGTTAAGAAAAATAACGGGCTAGCTGCTGCTGCAAACTAGCCCATTAGCACTCAATGATCAATCTGTTATTCTTTAGGCATACTACTTTAGGTATATAGACTCTACAATGCGCTGCCCTGGGGCTTGTTCAATAATGAGTCGATACGCTCCTTGAGCTATCGTACTCATATCAAAGGTTTTGCCATAGGTATTGCGATTGCGCACCTTAGCTTTGAACAAGATCTTACCTTGCTCGTCTTCCAGCCATATTTTAGTCGGGCGCTTCTGAAGATTAGAAGCCATGAAGCTGATTTTTTGGGGTGCCGTTTCAGCTTTAACAATGAAGGCAGGGATATCTACGGCATGAGGGTCGTAGAGTGTTCCATGTCCGCTTACAGCACGGCTCGTCAGCAGGCTAAGGGTCACCATAGTGACCGTTAGGATTAATTTGTACGTTTTCATTTTTGGTTTTTTGGTTTCTTGGGAGAAGCGTTGAAATCTTCCCTTTTTTGGTTATTTCAAAGGTAGGGGCAATAGCAGGAAAGGGCAATCTCAAATGATTGCAGGGAGTGGTTTATTGAGTAAATGGCCGATCTACGGCGTTATTGTCTATTCAAAGCGCAGAGGAATACAATCCTTGGAAGCGTTTCAACATAAAGGCATACTGCTTATGTATATCAGCTTTTTCCGTGCTCTCACAGCGCTTCTCTAGAAAGGCTATTATCTCTTGTACGCGGGTGGGACTCAACTTGAGTCGAGCACTGGCTAGCAAAGTATCAAAAGATTGCCTGGCCCCTTCATGATAGACGTCAAAGTACTTCGCCCCATCCCTCTCCAGTATCTCATTGGCAAATAGATGGAAATAGGTATAAATGCTGAAGGTTATCTTGCTGCTTTCGGCCAATGATCGGTAAATATCCAACAACAGGAGCGTGGAACATTGAGAGAGGTTTTCTCGATAATATTCACAAAGGCGCATCCGCAATTCATAATTAACATCGATCCGCTCCCCTTCAATTTTTTCAAGACTAACTTGTATCAAAGGGTAATCTGAAGCGCTGTAATGCTCAGCGAAGTAAAGTTCATCTGGATGTAAGGGTTGGGACTCGATAGGAAAAGATTAAGGGAAGAAAAAGGAGAACCTTTGAGAACAAGCAACTTCTTCTCAAAGGCTCTGCATGGGCTACTAAGAACTAGGACGAATATGTCCATCGCCTTTCACCAACCATTTATAACTGGTCAGCTCACGTAAGGCCATGGGCCCACGGGCATGTAATTTCTGGGTGCTAATGCCTATTTCGGCTCCCATTCCAAATTGTGCGCCATCGGTAAAAGCCGTAGAGGTGTTAGCATAAACAACCGCGGCATCTACTTCTGTAAGAAAGCGAGCGATGGTATCTCCGTCTTCCGCCACAATCGCCTCACTGTGTTTGGAGCTATATGCTGAAATATGATCTAAAGCTTCATCTAAGTTGTGTATCGTCTTCACGGACATCTTCATGGACAAAAACTCTGTGCCAAAATCTTCCGCTTGGGCCGCTTCCAAAAGATGGTCAGGGTAATTTCCTTGCAAAACTTTCAAAGCGTCTGCATCCGCCAAAACTTTGCATTCATGTTTCTCTCCCAGACCTTGTAGGATAACGGGTAAATCTGCCAATCGATCCTGATGAATCAACAGCGTATCTAAGGCATTACAAACACTAACCCTCCGGGATTTTGCATTTTCTACGATCGCCTTCCCCTTTTCGAGATCTCCACTTTTATCGAAATAAGTATGTACGATTCCGGCCCCTGTCTCAATCACTGGCACTTTAGAATTGGCGCGTACGAAATTGATCAAACCCTGGCTGCCCCTAGGAATAATCGTATTCACGTATCGATCAGCTTGTAAGATGTGGGGTAAAGCTTCTCTTTCGCTGGGTGCCAAATAGCAAACGTTTTTCAATCCTCTTTTCTCCAATACTTCATGGATCAGCTTCACAATAGCAATATTGGAATAATGGGCATCGCGACTGCCCTTCAGCACAGAGGCATTGCCCGATTTCAAGCAAAGCGCAAAAACGTCAAAAGTCACATTAGGTCTTGATTCAAAGACGATTCCAATCACCCCCAAGGGCACACTCACCCGAGTCAGCTCAAGGCCATTCGGCAAGCTGCGTTCCTCCAAGGTGATATTTAAGGGAGAGGGTAATTCCGCCACCTTCCGCAAGTCAGCGGCAATACCTTGTAAGCGCTCGGGGTTTAACAGTAGTCGGTCATATTTTGGATTGCTCGGGTCCATCCGCTCCAAATCCTTTTCATTCTCTGCAAGGATATAGGGCGTTTCCGCAATGGCTAAATCCGCCAATTCATTCAAGATCTTGGCAATTTCTTCATCACTAAGCGTTACCAAAAGACGACTTGCCTGATTTACTGCCGTCAATTGCTCAAGAATACGCTGTTCCAAAGTATCTACCTCCTGTACCATACTGTACAAATTCAAGTAAAAAAATAAGTGTTTAAAGTACTGAACTGATTTAAACCTATTCATCTGGACTGCG
>CAJXPD010000466.1 GCA_913057785.1 uncultured Lewinella sp.
CCCGATGCAAACGGCTGTATAGGAATCCTATTTGAGCAAGCCAGTTCTAGAGGACACCTCCAGAAGACAGATAATGGATTGTTGAGTTTCCCCTTTACGATTCGTAATCAGGTGGCTACCGCTCTTTCTACACAGAAGGCAGCTGTAGGATTGAGAACGGAATTGCTTGATTTTCAGAGAGAATTTTACCAGGAAGGATTGAAAAAAGCGGCCAGAGATAGAGTTAAAGGCTTTGTGTTTGGAGACAGCCATGATCCTACCAGAACAAGAGCGTTAGTGAAAATTATGCAACAGCATCAAATTCAAGTGTACCGAAGCAAAGATGCCGAAACTAAAATAGCTGGCGCAGAACCGGCTGAAGAAGCTTATGTGGTGCCCTTAGATCAGCCTCAATACCACTTGATCAAAGGTATGTTTGACGTACGAACCAGTTTTGAAGATAGCCTCTTCTATGATATCTCTTCCTGGACCTTACCTTTTGCTTTCAACTTACCCTACGAGGCAATCACCGATAAAGGACGGTTAAGTGCGATCCAAGGTGCAGCCGTCAGCGACTTGGCCGGTAATGACCTCAGCTTTTCCAAAGCTAAGTATGCCTATCTCCTTTCTTGGGATGATTACCAAGCACCACAAACCCTCAGCCATTTGCTGTCAGCGGGACTGATTGTTCGGGTAAGTACCAAACCTTTTCAACTGGAAGGGAAGTCCTATGATGTAGGGACCCTGGTCGTGCCGGTTCAACAAGAAGTGATGAACGCGGATGATCTATACGCCAAACTGCAATCGATAAGTCGAGAAACACAGGTGCCATTCGTAAGTGCCAGCACGGGCTTAAGCCCTACCGGTCCGGATTTAGGTAGCCGGGACATGCTAGTGCTAGATGCACCGAATGTACTATTGGTAGTAGGGGATGGAGTGAGCAGCTACGAAGCAGGAGAAGTTTGGCACTTATTGGATCAACGATATGATATTGCGGTTACTAAAGGCACGACGACTGCCTTTAATCGATTGGATCTATCTCGCTATAATGTAATCGTTATGGTAGATGGTTCTTATAATGGTTTAGGTAAAGCCGGAGCCGGGAAATTGAGATCATGGGTGAGTCAGGGAGGAACCTTGGTAGCCAGTAAAAGAGCCGTACGTTGGGCGGCCAGTAATGGCTTGGCCAATGTCAAGGAGAAGAAAGCAGAAGAGCAGAAGGATCGCCCTCAACGCCCCTATGGGAAGCTGGCCAGAGACAATGGAGGTCGGGTAGTTGGAGGCGCGATCGTGGAAGCTGAAGTGGACTTAAGTCATCCGCTGCTGTACGGATATCACCGGGAGAAAATGCCTGTGTTTAGGCGGGGAACTTACCTTTTTGAAGTAGCAAAAAATCCTTATGCCACACCCATTAGATATACCGAGGATCCATTGCTAAGTGGGTATGTGCATAAAGATGAGCAAAAACGATTGTCTAAATCGGCAGCGGCCGTGGTAAGCGCAACGGGTCGAGGGAAGGTAATCTGTCTGAGCGATAATCCGAATTTCCGTGCCTTTTGGTACGGAACCAACAAGATTTTTGCCAACGCGATATTCTTTGGACAGATCATAAGCAGCGGTGGCTCTGAAACGCAACCACCTGCTAAGCCTGCGGGCAAGTAAATAAAGATGAAAAATGGCTAGGGAACCATGGGCGAAAAGCTCATTGTTCCTTAGCTATTCACTTGTATAAGCGATCACTAGAGAATAAAGAAGCCAAGTGCTAAGCTCTAAAACAAAACTATTGCTTCCTTTTTTCGGCTAACTTTAATGGGGATGTCGGGGTCAGGAAAAATCCAAGAACACACGTCATAGACTACTAGTTCTCTACTACCAAACGCATGATCAAAGACTGGCGTTCCTACATATGCTTGTTTTGGATGGTAAGCTCATTCTATTGGGTCGACTTAAGGGCGCAGCGTTCCCTCCCTCACCTAGTTGTTGCCCAGGATACGATAATGATGCTCAATAACGGAATGGGATTTGACTACTACATGAGTGGGCGTAAGGTCAACCTGGCCGTGATGGAATGGTACATGCATGATTTTCCCTCTGCCAAGAAAGACATTCATACCGCGGTGGTTTCGGACCAACTTAGTGTAGCGGGTTATAGTGTAGGCAGCCTATTCACTGTTACAGGGCTTTTGGTTTATGAGCCGAATCAAAAACTAGGGAGTGATCTGATGATGTTGGGAGGAATATCGCTAGGGACAGGTATTATTTTTCAGATTATCAGTGGGAAATACAAGAAAACAGCAGTTCGCAAATACAATGCTGCCATGCGTAAATCCAAGGAGGCGAAGCCAGTGGGAAGTTTGCATAAAACTCAATTTGGATTTAGTGGGCAAGGAATTGTTATTCGGTTTTGAACATTCAACTTTGTTGCCAAAACAAGGTGCGAGCCAATTGGAAGCCTAAATACTCCAAATTCTCTTCGGTTTGTTCCAGAGCTTCTGCTAAGCTAAGCGGATACCGTTGGATAGAAAACGCCGCTTGCAAACCAATACGCTGAACCAGCTCGGTGGATGCCAAGAGGGCACCGCACACAGCTATAACAGGTCGATTAAATGCCTTCGCCCGTTGGCAAATCCCATTAATCAATTTTCCCTGCAAAGTCTGATCATCAATTTTTCCTTCTCCGGTAATGACTAGGTCGACGCTCTCTAAGGCATCGTTGAAGGACGCTTCATCCATTATTGCCGCAATACCAGACCTTAGCGTGCCATTGAGAAAAGCCATGGCGCCATAGCCCATCCCGCCTGCCGCTCCCGCTCCCGGAACCTGATCCAGTTTTTTCTGTAAGCTGGATTCTACCAAACTGGCTAGATGCTTTAGGCCTTCATCTAGCTGTGCGACGATTTGATCAGTGGCTCCCTTTTGCGGACCGTAGACAGTAGCAGCTCCTTGCGGGCCGTATAAGGGATTATTGACATCACATAGAACTTCTAGAATGGGGAAGGATCGATTCGGCGGGATGATTTGCTTGATCTCCTGGAGATCTTCTCCGTTTCCGGCGAGCTCTTGTCCTTTGGCATCGAGAAATCTAAAGCCTAAAGCTTTGGCCATTCCAATTCCGCCATCATTAGTAGCGCTTCCGCCGATACCTAAGAAAACTTTTTCTACACCTTGGTCTATGGCTTTTTGGATTAGCTGTCCGGTACCATAGGTGCCGGTCTTCAAGGGATTCCGGAGAGGCCTCGGTACCAGCTGCAGACCTGAAGCTTCAGCCATATCGATATAAGCCTTGGTCCCATCAGCAGAAATGCCGTAGCCAGCTTTCACCGGTGCCGCCAAAGGGCCCTGGACTTCCGCCTGTATCCATTGCCCTTGGGTATGATAGGTCATAATTCTGGCGGTCCCTTCCCCGCCATCTGCCATGGGAAATAGTTGGGTGTGACAAGAGGGAAAAGCCTTCTTGATCCCACGCTCAAGTGACTGGCATACTGCTACTGCTGGCAGGCTATCTTTGAAGGAGTCACAAGCGATGAGTAAATTCATGAGTCAGCAGAGGAATATTTAGAGGTGACTACAGGCCGTACTTGTCCATTCGTCGATACAGCGCTGCTCGAGTTAAACCCAGCTCATCCGCAGCTTTGGAGATGTTTCCACCGTGATGTGTCAAGACTTTACGAATGGCCCAGCTTTCGAGTTCAGCGAGATTGTAGCTTTCGGGCTCTCCTGCTTTCTTGCCTTGTCTTTGCCCGCCTTCTCCTTGTTGGATAAAGTCTGAGATTGTCAGCTCTCTGTCTTCTGCTAGAATGACAGCTCTTTCTACAGCATGCCTCAGTTCTCTAATGTTTCCGGGCCAATTGTAAGCCTGTAAGCGTTTTAGCGTCTCTTTTTTCAAAGAAAGACTCGGACGCTGATATTTTCGCGTATAAATTTTTAAATAATGGTCGATAAGCAGTGGAATATCCGATTGCCGTTCACGCAGCGGGGGAAGTTTGATTTCCACGGTATTGATTCGATATACCAAATCCTGTCGGAATTTCGATTCGCCAACCATGTCATACAACGGCATATTCGTGGCGCAGATCAATCGAATATCGACACTAATGGCCTCGTTTGCTCCAATTCGTTGAATCTGACGGCTTTGCAAAGCTGTCAATAGCTTGGCTTGGAGAGGTAGGGATAAGTTCCCGATCTCATCGAGGAAAAGGGTTCCTCCTGAAGCAATTTCAAAACGTCCGGCGCGATCTTCCTTGGCATCGGTAAAAGCGCCTTTTTTATGTCCAAACAACTCACTGCCAAAGAGCGTCTCTGGAATGGCTCCGAGATCAACACTAATGAAGACTTCCTTGGATCTTTGAGATTGGCGATGTATCGCTCGAGCCACCAGTTCTTTACCCGTTCCATTTTCTCCGAGAATCAATACGTTGGCGTCGGTTTTAGCCACCTTTTCCACCATGGAAAAAACCTGCTTCATGGCTGCAGATTCGCCGATGATCTCTCCGAACGGCTGATCTAGATCAGAGCTAAGTGTTTGTTTTTCCTCTTCTAGTTTTTTGACCTGCTTACGAGAGTGACTGAGTTCTAAAGACTTGAGCAAGGTAGTCAAAAGTCTTTCATTCCGCCATGGCTTTTCTATGAAGTCCAATGCCCCAATTTTAACACACTTCACAGCCGTCTTCACATCTGCATAGGCCGTGATCATGATCACTTGTGCATCTGGCTTTAACTCCATGGTCTTTTCCAGCCACATCATACCATCCCGGCCGGAGGTATCTCCCTTGCGGAAGTTCATATCTAGCATGATTAGATCATAGTCACCATTGCGCAAATGACGAGGCAATTGGAATGGGTTGTTCTCTGTTATAACCTCGGTGAAATGTTGAGAAAGAAAAAACTTCAGACTTAACAGAATATCTTCTTCATCATCGACAATCAGAATTCTTGCCTTTTTTTTCTCCATGTTTTTGTTTGATTAACCTCTTCTACTGTAGTGAAAACTTATAATGAAAAATTAGAAATGAATAATTGATAATGTTTAATGCCTTCTCTATCTGAGGATGTTCAATTCAGCCTTTGCCCCTATCTCTTCAGCACGCAGCCCTCTTCATTCAACATTCTGCACTAGAATTATTTATTCAACATTTTTCATTAAGCATTAATAATTACAAGCGGTAGGTTTTCTGGGGAGCCGGAAGTCTTTGTAGATCTTACATCAGCGGTCTTTTTTGCGAATCATCAGTTTTAATCCCGACCAGATCTTGTCTACCGCGCACACTTTAACATCCACCAACTTATTCTCAAAGGCGGCGGCACGAATGACATCCTCAGTAATATCTGTAGGTACTTTGGAGGCTTTCTTTGGCCAGGAAACCCAAATCATCCCATTGGACTTAATCTCTTCACGGAGAAGAGGCAGGCGCTGATCAAGTTCTGCTTTTTCTTTGGTAAAGAAGTGAATAAAATCCTTTTCCGGGGAATCGTCCTCCTCGATGGCAACGTCACCTGGCCACTCTTCAAATAGATCGAAATAGTAATCGGGCGTTTGTACGAGTTTAACTACAAATCCAGGCTTAATTCCGAGTTTTTTTGCGAGTGGTGTTCCAGAGTAACCGGCGCTACGGGTAGACTTTTT
>CAJXPD010000467.1 GCA_913057785.1 uncultured Lewinella sp.
TTTTTGTTCGAAGGCGGGATTCGGGTACCTGCTATGATTAGCTGGCCCGCCACCCTCCCACAGGACGAGGCTAGAGATCAGATGTGTGTGAATGTAGATTGGTTTCCGACGATCCTTGATCTGTGCGGGATCGATTATGAAGAGCAGGCATTTGAAGGGAAAAGTATGAAGGAGGTGATTGCAGCAAATGGACCTTCCGCACATGATGCCTTTTGGTGGTATTCTCGCCCTAATCGTTGGGCGGTGAGAAAGGGGGATTGGAAGCTGTTGAAGAATCCCATAGATCCTACAGAGAAGGCACCCATTACCGAGAGCGATTCTCTTTTTTTAGTCAACTTGCAAGAAGGGCCTAGCGAAATGGAGAATCTAGCGGATCAACATCCGGAGATCGTGCAGGACTTGACACAGACCTATGATAATTGGTATACACAGTGGAAAAAGTAGGGGTAAAACCCATGGCCAATCACAAAACGGATGGATTACCTCGGACGGTCAGATAAAACGTCGTAAGCGTCGCCCCCATTTTCTAGGTGTTTTCGGGAATTAAGAAGATCTCAATTGACATTTCGATATTCTCCTGGACTCATTCCTGTTTTGCTCTTAAATAGGCGGGTGAAGCTTTGAGGATAATTAAAGCCTAGATCATAGGCAATCTCACTTACCTTTTTATTGGTACTGAGCAACACAGACTTGGCCCGATCAATAATGTAGCCGTCTATATGTTCCTTGATACTTCTTCCGGTTTCTTTCTTAAGCATATCACTCAAATAGTTGGTTGACATGTTGAGTTTACTTCCGAAGTAGGGGGCTGAAGGTAAGCCTTCCGTTTCCATCTTTTTCGAGGTGAAGTATTGTCTTAAGGCTAGCTCAAATTCAGCCACGAAGTCTTTGTTGATATTGGTCCGCGTGTAAAATTGCCGATCGTAAAACCTCATACAATAGTTGAGTAGAAGCTCCAGGTTGGAGATGATCAGGGTTTGGCTATGTTGATCTATGTTTTGGGAATATTCTTCTTGGATTTTTCGAATTAACTCAAATAAGAATTTCTCCTCCTTCGGAGCTAGGTGCAGTGCTTCATTCACCTCATAGGAGAAGAAGGAATAGCTATCAATTTTTTCCCCAAGAACGGACTTCCTGATCAAATCAGGATGAAAGAGCAAAGTCCAGCCTTGCTTCCCCTTTAGGTCCTCCTTGCCAGGAGAAGTAAATACTTGACCAGGGCTTGAAAATATGATCGTGCCCTCTTGAAAATCGTAGGTGTTTCTGCCATAACCGATTGAACCACTGATCTTATCCTTATACATAATGGAATACAGATCGGAAGAGAACCTGATGTTGAATAGTTTATCATCCAAGTCAGGTTTTTTGATGGCATCCCTATCCTCAATTAAGGAAATTAAAGGATGAAGCGGCCGATCTAGTCCTAAGATTTCGTGAAACTGTGAAATGCTTTTTATCCTAAATATCTCTTTCATCGCTACGCTTTTGTCCTTAGTTCAAGCCCTACCAATTTTCTACTTTGCTCCACCAACTTCCTAGCGGCTTCCAGGTCCATCGCATGAGGATTTGGGGATGGCATGGGGAAACCTCCTTTCTTACATTCTTTATCGCGATAAAGAACACTGTGTTGGCTGAAATATTGACCTGAGTATTGAGGAGCTTCATTAGATAATAGGCAATGTAGGGAGGCTTGAGCTGACTCCCAACTACTATCGCTAAAATTTAGCGCTGCGAATATCGGTTTGGTAATGGTCATGGCTACCTTCATCAATGCATTTCCGCCCCCTCCAAAATTAGACCTAGCCCATCCAGGGTGAACAGAGTAAGTCGTCACATCAGTATCTTTTAGTCTATCTGCCAGTTCCAATGCATATTGTACAGAAGCTACTTTTGCCTCTCCGTAAGCATCAAAATTGTTGTACTTGCGATTCTTCCAATGCAAGTCTTCTAAATGTACTTGGTATCTATTTTTTGGACTTCCGGCATGAACTACCGAAGAAAGAATTACCATCCGAGAAGCGGGGGTGCTACGGAGTGTTTTCAAGAGTAGCTCGGTCATTAGGAAATGACCAAAGAAACTGGCTGCCATGGTAATCTCAAACCCATCTTTCGTGTATTTGGGTTTATTGTCCATATTTACCATCCCGGCGTTGCAAACCAATCCATCTAAGCGGTCATGTTTCGCCAAAAATGAGCGTACGAACGCTCTTACTGATTGTAGATCGGCCAAGTCACAAGCAATGACTTCAGCACTTCCTGCCAGGCCATTAAATGATTTCGTCGCATCTTCTCCTGCCTCGACTCTTCGGCAGGCCATCACCACCTGAGCTCCTTGCTTTACCAGTTGCTTCGTCGTTTCAAATCCAACGCCAGAATTTGCCCCCGTTATGATGTAGGTTTTACCACTAAGATCTTTTGAAAAATTGGCGGGATCACACCATATTACATTCTTGTTTGCCATAATTGATAGATTTTATACGGCAAAGTTGGCGTGATCCTAAGTTTAATGCTAAACGGAATTACTGTTTCTCTTAACTTGTTTCCAGTTTTCTTTGCTCCTCCTGTTTTCTTGCTGAAGCTTTACCTGTTTCAACATAGATAGCTAAATCGTCCAGCAAGCCTGGATATATTTTTTTCAAGGCCGATTTCATAGGGATCTGCAAAATGGTACCGATTACCGGCATCACTTCTATACGAGGTCCCATGGTAAGTTCAGTTTCGGTGTTGGAGATCGGATTGAGTGTCCAAGTGCTCACCACCGAGCGAACAAAAAAGGGCAAACCCGTCACTGAAAACTCAAGTACATGGTTTTCAGTGTCAATTTTTGTGATTTTGTCCATTAACCTACCCGACTCTGTGTCACAGACTCGGTCAAAATCTTCAGAGGGCTCGCCCTTCCTACAATGAGGCGTTCCGGTAGCCCACTCATGTGCATTATGGAATTCATCCACTACAACTCTCTACACTTCTTCGATGGGTTTATTGATCTTTCTCTTAAACTTTAAATCAAGCATTTTTCTTTCATTTTAGATTCTACTATCAGTATGCGGCCATGCTGCCGATTTTTTTATCAAACACCTTTAGGCCATAGAGGCGAGTTAAAAACACCACAAACTTCTAGGCACAAACAAAAATCACCAGCACGTCGCATACCCTCCTTAGATAGATCTCGATACTAAGCGGGTTGAGGCTGTGGGGTATAAAAAAACTGTTCCTGTACAATCTTGCCGTCATTTACGGTGTAGAGGCAAACCTCATTCATATCCACTGGAACAGGCACGCCTTTCATGTTTACATTCATAAGCATGGAGCAGGAGAAGAAGTTGTCAGCTACAACAGGATCGGATATAAAGCTGGAGTTTACTTTTTCAATCCTACTATCAAATTGCTCCCCCTTGGCGATGATGGCTTCCAAGCCTTCTACGATCCGATTAGGTGCCCCTTCTGGTTCAATTGAAACGATATTAGGAGCATATAACTCTTTGACAACTTGTTCGTGTTTGCCTTCACGGCATAGACTTACTAATCTATTGGCTACTTCTTGGGTGGTCATGATCAATGATTTTAAAGTTGAATGATTGTCACACTACTGAAGTGTTTCTGAGGCAAAAATAGAGGGGGCTTATGACAAGGGTGTGTCAGTAAGTTTTAGAGAATTGAAAATTTAGTGGAGTTTTATTGGTAGTGCCTGTAGAGTTGAGTGGCCAAGACCTTAAGTCGGTCTTTTAGTGCTGTGGGCGCGATGACGGTGGCTTGGTCTCCAAATTGTAGTAGCCAGCGGGCTATGATTTCCAAGGAGGCGTGTAGGAACTTCATATGCACCATATTCCCTTGGGTGCTTTGTTCGATAAAGCCAAAGTAATACTTGCGACTTTCGGCATATTCAAGGAGAGACGGCGCAAAGGCAATCTCGATGGTGTGGAAGGGGTGCTCCTTTTTCCAGGCTTTATCTTGTTGATCGATATAATCTTGCAGCCCGATGTGTTTCGTGTCAAACTGCTGTTCTAGGACGCGTAAGCTGACAATCCGGTTCATTTTAAAGGTCCGGTATCCTTTCTTGAGCTGACAAAAGGCGACTAGATACCATCTATCGCGATGGCGATAACAGCCGATGGGTTCTAGTTTTCGCTCAGAGTCGGTCCCATCGGCTTTGCGATATTGCATTTGTAGCAACTGCTTCGAAGCAACACTCTTGAATACATCTTGCAGGTAGGCGCTATCCGCCCCATTCTGCTGATTGGTGGTAACGATCGAATTGTCCAACACCTCCAGGGCTCGTTTCTCGGTACTTCTCAAAATCGCTTTGATTTTCACCATTGCATTGGAGTAGTAGGTCTGCGTTTCTTTATCCGTAAGCTTGCCGATGAACTTCTCGGCTGTCAAAAGGGCTGCTGCCTCTCCCTCGTTGAACATTAGGGGGGGAAGCCGATACCCTTCCATGATAGAATAGCCAATCCCAGGATCACCACTAATGGGAATTCCCGCATTTTTGAGCGTTCGAATATCCCGATAAATCGTGCGAAGACTAATGCCGAATCGCTCAGCAATAGTCTTCGCTTTGATGATCCTTTTGGTTTGCAAAAGGACTAAGATGGAAAATACGCGATCGAATTTATTCATAAACTGATCTTGCTAGAGAAAGCGGATTTACTCCGGCTAGACTTACTACTTCAACGAAGCAATCAATTGCTCATTCAAGCGCACATAGTCTGGATTCTGAGCCGTCTTGGCCAATGCGATGGATTTTACTGCCGCTGCAGAAGCTTGTTTTTTCTTACCCACCTTAGCAAATAACTTGGCTTGCAAGTGGTACATCCAGTATTGCTCCTTCTCGCTTCCTTTGATGCCTTTTGTAATCCACTTCAAGGCCAACTTGGGATTGCGGTCCGTATCAAGATAGTAGGATGCCGCTTGGTAATAAACGCCCATATTGCTTGGCTCAGCATCGATAACTTGAGCTTTGATATCGGCCATGACCCGGCTATCCACATCCGCTTCGATCTTGAACATCGCCTTCGTATGTTCCCACTTCATGTTAAAGTTGGCACTATTGCGGGTGAAATCAGAGAAGCTGATGGTGAAGGTCTCATAGTGGCTGGAAGGGTGTTTGACTGGCACCTCAATTCGCAGGGCGTCTTCCGCTTGATTATACCCTGCCGCTCCCCAAAGTTTGAGGTTCCTATTAAAGATTACTGTAGCCGTCTCTTCGGTGAAGATGGTGTACAGCGCATATTCTCCCGCCGCAAGATCATTGCCATTGATCTTCACTGCCTCACTAAAGCTGATCTTAGTAGAGGCATTGGCACCCGTTCGCCAAACTTCTCCATTCCGAATCAAGTTACCGACAACCTTTCGCCCTTTAGCGCTAGGTCGAGAATAAACCACCTTAACCTCCGCTAAGCCGACTGTACCCTTAAGTTCAAACTTTGGGCTAGCCGCAGGCATGTTGATCTGTGCAGCCAGGAAATTAGCCAGTAAGCAGCACGCAATGAATAAGAAATATTTTTTCATAGTTGAATGATATATTGAAAATAAGATTTTAAAACCTCAGCCCCCCAGCCCATTGTTGGTCCCTGTCTAGCTAGCCAGATAGATT
>CAJXPD010000468.1 GCA_913057785.1 uncultured Lewinella sp.
GGCTTCCGAAGGTTTTAAAACCTTCGGAAGCCTTTTTAGCAGAAAACCTAAAGCTTCTCTAGCAGTTTGGAAAGCGCTTCGTATAAGATCGGTGAAGTCTCAGGACCGAGGGAATTTTCCTCACCGTAAGTATCATTCTCATCGAGGTACAACCAAGGCTCCTTGGCATCCCACTCACTTTTCGGGATGATATATCCAATCTCATCATTAGATAGGCCGAAATAGAATTTGTAGGGTCCTTTCATCTTCTCTTCGAGTGGGGGCACTTCAATCGGAGCTATATCAAAATCCTGACCAGGAGGGCTTTCAATCCCACCATAGAGAATCTCAGGATAAATCTCTCCCGGGATACTCAATACACTGGCAGGTCCAATCTGTAGTGCAGCTACTTCTGTCCGAGTTTTGAAAAAACCTGGAGAACCTCGTTTGATCAATCCGAGGCCGGAGGCCAGCCGATAAATGGGGTTGGCTAAGGGTAAGATCAAGGTTTGGGCCTCCAATGCGATGGGAGGAATGGCTTGTACGGTGTCCCCCTCTTCCAGAGCATTGATGGCTAGCAGGGCAATCTGTTCCCCTAGAGTGCGCGTTTTTTCGTAGGAAGGTTCCTTTAATAGGGTGTCTCGAACGGGGTCATTAAAAGGCAGGGAGGGATGAGGGGTCATCAGCCCACCTACTGCACCATTGAAGAACAGGGCTATGCCACCGTATCCGTTATGCACAGAATCACCTTCAGCTACGATCCCAGATTCCAAGCTTTCTCTCAGATAATGTGGGAAATCGGAGCTGATCAAGAGGTTTTTATCCCATAAGGTTTCTGGATGATTAGCCCAATTGATCAAGGTGCCCAGGGTTTGACCATTTTCAGCGTCGATAGCTTGCATGACATGAATCCCGGTAGCTTTAACAATAGGCTTGCGGGTATCTTTGATCAATAATGAATCACGACCACTTAGCTCCTCAGCAAAAATCAGGTGCGCCGGCCGAATTCCTTGTACGGCATCATCGATGGACCTTGTCACCTGCTCTTTTAGATATTCCATGTGATCATCATCCACTCCGCTATGAAAGGCATCTGGGCCCCAAATACCAATAAGATCGTTGCTTTCATGGGTGTGCGTGCTCGCAATCAAAGTATAGTCTATTTCCCACTCGTCTGGCAGTTCTTTGCGAATGTCCACAATATCATCATGCATGAAGCCCACGGCGTCTAAAACCACCATCGCCACCCGAGTTTGACCGTCATCAATGACCATCGTTCGTGCCCATACCTCATCATGAACGCCCTGAGCAGGCTTGGCATTGCTGAAACCCGCTATCCACACCGCATCAAACTTTCCATTTCCATTGAGGTCATTGTAGGTGTCGCCGTCTTTTTCGTTGTAGCGAGCGTCTCCGTTGCTGTCATTCCAGGTATCGGTGATTTTGGGCGTAATGACTTGTTTCCCAAATCCTATTTGGAAGTCAACAGGCTCATTTGAACTCGATACGCTTAGGTCTAATGAATAACCGGAGTGTCTATCTCTCAAATTGTAAAATCCCCAGCTGCCTATTCCAATGATTAGGGAAAGCAGGAAGAAGGCGATTCTAATGAACCATTTTTTCATAGTGGCGTATTTCAGTTTTGTTTATTACTGCGGAATGTTCATCAGAAACTACCCAGCTTTGAAGCGCTTCATGATTTCTTTCCAGTTGGTAAAGACTATTTTTTCGGATTTGAAAAACTCGATCATCTCTTCGTCTCCAAACATTTGTGCTTCCCAGGCGCGTTGTTGCCAAGAGTTGGTGATCGACTTCAAATTGTCGGTTAATTCTGAAGGGTGGAAAATGATTTCCGTGAGGCCTGGCTGCAGGGATCTAACCAGGGCTTGGAAGCTAGCCTTTTTTTCAGCATAAGTATCTGCGTTTGGTGCAGAGGCGAAGAAGTCTAGTTTGGGCAAGGAATAAGCATTTACAATATCAATCATCTCCTGATTGATGGGATAACCGGCCTCCTTAAAGCCTTCTACTACCACGGGATTTTTAAAATCAATCACCATGGCTGGGATTTCGAATTCCTCAGCTACTTTTAAATAGGCTTTGGTAAAGAGATGGGAACCATAGAGGGTGCCCATGTGCGTATCCATATGATCGGGGCGATATCCCCAATCCAGAGCTTGCTGTACTTGGGCACGAATCTCCCTTTCTACCTCTTCTGGCGAGGCATTTTGAACCACCTGTATCACCTCATGCCAGAGCTTACCTTCTTCATCCAGGAGCCCTGGTGCTTCTTCTGCTGAGGTTAGTCCAGGCCAACGATAGGTTTTCCATTCGCTGGTTAAGGTAAGATGGAGTCCTACATCTTCATCGGGGTGTTCTTTAGCCCATTCTATGAATTCCTGTGCATTTGGGCAAGGCATCATGACCGCACTGGATTGGATGTAGTCATTTTCCATATTGCGCTTTGCGGAAATGTTAGCTTCTGGACACATACCGATATCATCGGCGTGGAGAATTAGTACGATCTTATCCGCTGGGTATCCCAGTTTTTGCGCCCAAGTCCTTCTTGTTTCTGCTTGGGTTGTTTCGGTAGAGGAATCTTCTGTTCCAGCAGCCTCTTTTGTTGAGCAAGCTGTAGTCATAAGTATGGCTAAGGAGCTTAAAAGAATCAGGAGTGGAGATGAGGACTTCACTTTCATGATGGGTGGATTTAAATGTGTGTACTAATACTAATGGGCTTAAGGATGTCTAGGGAAAGGACTTTTAGCAATCAGTTTTTACTCTTTTGGACTTCATCAATCAATTTCAGCGCCTCCTCGATCAGGATTTCTCCAGTCATTTCTCCTAAGCTTGTTCTAGAAATATAATCGTAGCGTTTGAAGCTATTGAAATCTACTTTTGCCAGAATATAACCAAAAGCATCGTTGGTCAAGCCAAATAAGAGGTTTTGTTTTCCTTTCATTTTTCTTTTGAGGTAGTAGCCGATATTGGGCAATGCTTCCCCTGGAATGGTTAACACTTGGGCCGGGCCAATCTGCAGCAAATTGAGCTGCGTTGAAACATGAGAACCATCGAAAGATTCTGTCTTGATTGGTGAGTGCTGGATAATGAATCGCATCATCTCCGAATCTACAGGGAATGTAATCCGTTTTGACCAGCAATGAATACTAGGTTCCTGTTCGACTGTGGCGGTAGAGAGAATACGTAAGGCTTCATCGGCTAGGAGCGTTCCTATACGTATGCATTCCTCCCAAGTACGTGCATCACCTCCTCCCTCTAACCTATTATCCGCAGTTACCATACCACCCACCGCACCATTCATGAATAAGGCTATGCCTCCTGCTTTTTCTTCGATCCTGTCGTACAAGGGGCCGCAGAGATCAGGACTGAGAATTCCTCGTTTGGAACCGATAACTTCTGGGTGAATGGCGTAGTTCACTAAGGTTGCGATCGTCTTTCCCTTTTCCGCTCCTTCCTGCTGGCGCAATTGAATCACATTACAGCGCGGATCATATAGTTGTTCTGCGTAATAATTGAAAGCTATTTTTCCCTTAGCTTCCCCTTCGGCTACAACCAAATCAGCTGCTTTTACATTGTCGAGCGCTTCATTTACTGCCGACGCCACTTCTTTAACACACCAGTCGAGGTATTTCAAATCTGCTCTGGTTTCTCCTTTCTCATTTGGGAAAGCATAGGCATCTGGTCCGCTGTGGGTATGCGTAGCACCGATCAGAATGTTTTCAGGTGGGATTCCTTTGATCAAAGCTCTGGAACGGTCGCCGAGCGCAGCAGGCCATCCCAGGTTGTCGATATTCACTATTGCAAGTTTCGTATCACCCTGTTGCAATACTAAGGTTCTTATATATAAGTCGCCCTTCTTTTCCTTAGCATCTTTGGGTACACCAACACCACCTGAGATAGGAAGTAGAGGAGCAGGTGTGATTACTCGAATTGCTGCCCCAGCAAGGAGATCGGATCGTTGACCGAATGACAGCAGTGGCAGGATGGAAAAGAAGAGCAAGAACAGTCTCATATCAATGGGTTTAGTTGAGGGGAAAACGTATTTGTGTACCAGGTAAACCTTCATGTAGCCGTATGGAAATAAAGGCAAAAATTAGACAGCTGATCAATAAGGCAATTAATAGCCAATCCATACGAATTAGCTTTGATCTTTCTGTTATCCTAGCATGGTTGGTTTCAGCTGGAGAGAAATACCAGAGAGAAGCAAGAAGGATCAGAATAGGAACATAGGTGCTAGTCGAATACCCGAGTCCCCAATTACCCAGAAAAACACCTTTGATGAGGTAGGACCAGATGACATATAGAAAGCTCAGTGCAAAAAATATCCCTGCAGTCTTGTAGCTTGCCTTGCTGGACTGGTACCAGAGACGCAATATCGTCAGCACCAAAACTAAGGCAATCGCAATGCCTAGTAGCCGCTGTTGAAAAAGGAAAACATGTAAAGGCTCTATCTCAAAAGTCTCGGCTAAGCGACTTAGCTTTTTGGCGGAAAAGGCCTCCGTGAAGTTAATCAGGGGAATGAGTAGAAACAGAAAGGCTAGTCCGAGTAGGTTTGTTCTGGAGGGAGAGGTAAATGTCTTTGGCCAATCCTGATTTTTGATCCCATACGCCATGCCAAGCCCTCCAAAGGCTCCCAAACTAAATTCCATGACATTCCACCAATTGTAGCTGATTCCCGAGGCTGCTCCGGCTGTTTGTAGAAAATTGCCGAAAGCAAAGCCAAAAGCTCCTCCAAGGCCCGCATATACGGCTACCTTTGCTGCTGCTTGGTAGCCCTCCCGGTACATATACCAGGCCATCGCCACGGCAGCACCTAGGCAAGCTGCCCAGAGTTCTGATCTTGGAGGGGTCATGAACCATTCGAGCTGGAAAATGAAGAAACCCCAGAAAAGATAGGCTCCAGCTACCATTTGGGTCACTAAGCTAGCCCAAGCCGGCTTTCTATGCTCTTCTTCGGAAAGCCCTAAGCCCACAAAGCCACCACCCAAGAAGCCGTACAAGCCCCCAATAACCGCTAACATTGTATAACCATACCAGACATTTCCCAAGTCCGTTCCTCGGCAATAGCCAATCACCATTCCATAGCTCATCATTCCGCCAATGGCCCAACCTACCGCACCTAAACTTCCTAGTACCGGTGCTTTCTGCTGCCAGTCTTCCCGCCCACTCATCAATACGATAGCCAAGGTTCCGATTCCACCCGCCCAGGCAGCTCCCCATTCATGCCCAAAATGCCCTCGCACTGCCCAGGCCAAACCGAGTGCTAGGGCAGCAAAGAGTAGCAGGTAAGTATTTTTCTTCATTGTCCTTCTTTTTCTTTTACCCAATTTTCCTCGAAGCTGAAGTAGCGGATGGTCTCTAATTTGGACTGGGCTGGGCGATAGCTATAGCTGAGGTGGATGAGTCCGTTTTGATCTTGGATGATGGCAGGATAGGCGCCAGAAGCTTTTTGCTCTGGGTCTTTGCTCAGCAAGATATGCCGGGTGTGTGCCCAGGTTTTGCCTTCATCTTCGGAAAGAGAGATGGCCAAGGAGTGTCTGCCCCCTTCGGTATCATTGTAAGCTATTAACCAATGACCATTGGCT
>CAJXPD010000469.1 GCA_913057785.1 uncultured Lewinella sp.
AGCATTTGATATTTCTTAACCGGACACTACTGATTTAAGGGATTGTTTTATTTGACCCATTGATTTTATAGAGCGAAGGGGAATGGACAGAAGGTAGTGGGGCTACAAATTTTTTTTAGCGAAGGATTTGACTATGATCAAGCGCAATAATAGCAGCCAAGGCAAGCCATGGAAAAACAGGTCGAACCAATCCATCCCTTGCATACCTACCGCCCCGCCAATCACCCAGCGAATTTTACCAAACAAATGAGGCTCTGGACTAAAGGGGGCCAAGCCTAAGGTGAGGCAGGCTACCAAAACAAGACGCCAGTCATTGATTACGCTACGCATAGTAAGGAGTTTTTGGGTACAAAATGAAGATAGTGGTAAATAGACAGGGTAATCGCATGTAAGGTATTCCTTCCTTTTGCTATTCTTTGAACGGGCGCTGAAGGAAAAATCGTCGTTCAACCTTTAGGATCAGAGGTGAAAACGAGGATTTTACACCCTAAGGTTCCAAGAACTATTTAATTGCGATTGCCCTGACTTAATAGTAAGGAAATTTTCTTGCCCTTACGTTACAAATTACTGGGTATGATGAAAATCAATCTGGCCTCTGGTAAAGATCAAAGGTAGTAGCTGGTTTTTTGCTGAACTTGAATGTACGCTCTTAGCCAGGGCAAGCACACGTAAGGTTTTTCCTTCCTTTTGCTATTCTTTGAACGGGCGCTGAAGGAAAAATCGTCGTTCATCCTTTAGGACCGCAGGCAAAAACGGGGATTTTTATGCCCTGAGTTCCCAAGAACCACTTAAATGCGATTGCCCTACACTCTGAGAGCAGCACTTTTATCTCACCAAAACAGCAATCATGAACCAACGATTATGGCTATCCTTAATTTTAGTCTCCCTCTTATTGGCTTGTCAAACCCAATCCGCTGAGGAAGAAAAACAAGCCCCCTCTTCCCTCCCTGAACGCCCCTACCAGATGCCCAAGGCCTTGAAGGAAATCGGAGAATTTGCGGAGGTCACTTTTGCCGATACCAACGAGTTGAAACAGGTACTCCGTTTTCAGCTGATAGATGCAACGGGCCAAGTGAGTAATAGTCATTTTGAAGAAGTGGCCCAGCGTTATAAGAAAATGATGCAATCGGAATCCTCAGGGCCGGTACCCATCATTGAAATTAATAACTCGGAGAAAGTCATGCTGCTTTGCAACGGTCGCGGTTTTGGTGGACTCCTCTCGGCCAAGCTGCTGGTGGATCGAAAAATCAAGCAGATTCTCAAGATCGAATTTGGTCAGCAGGCTGAATCAGATGATTATGCGGGAGAGCTAACCAAAGCAAGCTTTGCGGCAAGGTTTGTGGGAAAGGAAATAACGGCAGATGGCAATACCTTTGGTTTGTTGCAAGGCGGGGAGCGTAAAATCCGGGGGCAAAGTGAAATTGATGGCATTTCGGGGGCTACGGTGACCAGTCAGGGCGTAATCAACATGATGAACAAAGGCTTAGAACAGTATGCTGCCTATTTGTTCGGAAATGAGTAAGGGGACCTGGGTATTAAGTTTGGGAGTGTTTGATTGGCTTGAGCAAAGAGAGGATATTTCTAATAGCCAGCTAATTTTTAGGTGAAATTTTCTCATTGCATTGGATTCAGCGTACATTCAGTGGCTAGTACCACTATTTCTTACAAATAACCTGAAACCAATGAATGGGAAAAACTATTTGCTCGTTTTGCTTGCCTTACTATTGAGTTCATCTTCTTTGTTTAGTCAAACCGCTAATAAGTCTTCTATCGCTTTGCGGATGAACACTCCCTTGGACGGTGAATTGTCTAAAAAGGGGGTGAAATCCTACAAGATTACTACAAAGGAGGGCAACTTTGTATATGGCTTTGTCGACCAACTCACGGTTGATGTAGTCGTTACCATTTTTGATCCAGCTGGTAAAAAAATCGCGACTTTTGATGGCCCAGGTTCCGGACCGGAGCATTTTTCTTTTGAAACGAAAGTTAAGGGTGCATTCGTCATAGAAGTTAGTCCTTTCAAGGAAAAGGAGGGCCGGTACTCCATTGTACTAAAACGTGCAGAACCGGTTGCTAAAGAAGCTGAAAAACGCGTAGATCAATTGATGGCTGCCTATGATAATGCAGAGACCCCCGGTGGGGTTGTAGGCGTCATCAAGAATGGGGAAGTTCAATTTGCCAAAGGCTATGGTATGGCTAATCTAGTGCATGATATTCCTTTCTCGACGGAATTGCGATCTAATATTGGTTCTGTCTCTAAGCAATTTACGGCCTTTGGTATTCTTCTTTTAGAGAAAGACGGAAAGTTGAGCATCGACGATGATGTGCAGAAACACATTCCCGAGTTACCTGATTTTGGGGAGACGATCACGCTCAAAAATTTGCTGAACCATACCAATGGATTTCGGGAGATATACAACACCATGCCCATTAAAGGTTGGAAAGGAGAGGATGGCTTGTTGAGGAAGGAAGCCATTCGCCTTATCCAGCGACAAAAAGAGCTACAAGCTCAACCCGGCGCAGAATTCAACTATAATAATACTGCTTACATCATGCTGGCGGAGATCATCGAACGGACCAGTGAACAAAAGTTCCACGATTATATGAGGGAAAAGGTCTTTGAACCTTTGGGCATGACTCAAACGATGGTGCGGCCAACGCCAAAGCATTTAGTGAAAGCCAGTGCGCAAGGCTATATTGGTGGTGAGGGTGGTTTTCACGAAGCAGGAGATCTACATGCGGCCAATGGAGCTGGAACAATGTACACCACCATCGCTGATTTTGCCAAATGGCTACAGAATTTCAAAGACCCCAAAGTGGGTGGTGCAGCGCTAATCGAAAAGCTGACCACGCCAGGTATTCTCAATAGTGGGGATACCATGTCGTATGCTTTAGGAATTGGAGTGGGTAAATATCGTGGCCAGCGACTACTGAGTCACACTGGTGGAGATGTTGCTCACCGAACCTTACTGTCCTATTATCCAGATCTCAATGTCGGAATTGTGCTGATGAGTAATAATGGAGGTTTTAATCTGGGCATGGGGACCAAGGTCATGGAAGCATTTTTTGCCGACGATTTGGAGTCCGTCGAAGAGGAAGAGGAAGTAAAAGGCGTGCAGGTGGACGTGGAAATTCTAAAAACCTATGCGGGTAAGTTTAAGGCCCAGCAGCTGGGACTTATCATCGAGTATAAATTGGAAAATGGACAACTCGTAGCCTATCCGACGGGGCAAAGTTCTCTCCCGCTGGTGGCTACTTCTGATACCTCCTTTGCCTACGAAGGCGTAGCGGCTTCCCTAGTGTTTCACATTCAAGAGGGAAAGAAGATCGAGCAAGCCACCCATACGCAGGGCGGTAGTGCGATCAAATTAGATCGCTTACCTCCGTATGAGTTAAGTGCCGAGAAAAGGAAGGATTATGCCGGCAAGTATTTCTGCGAGGAACTCGAAACATTTTATACCATTCTATTAAAGGAAGACAAGTTGGTAGCAGAACTCGCCAATTCGGCAGATATCGAATTGACGGCGACCGAAGAAGATGCGTTCTCTGGAAGTGTTTACTTCGCTCCTGAGATCAAATTTGAAAGAGATGCTGCTAATAAGATTACCGGGTTTAAGCTTTCAAATGGCCGAACCAAAGGCATTCATTTTGCGCGGCAAGAATAAGGGCCGTATGAGGGGGTAGGCGTGAAGGAATTTGTCAGCAAGGGGTGATTTCTACGTCAACTTTTATTAATAGCTAGGATTCGATAGATCATCGCGCTTATAGCTCGGGAAAAAATGCTAAGTTTAAACAGAAAACCACTGATTTTAACTGCAAAACGAAGCGAATGAACCATCGAATCCTGGTCCCTTTGGCGACTTTTCTCCTGTGTGCTGGACTCTACTCCTGTGAAACAGCATCCGAAGCCAGCGCTCCCCCTCCTCCTAATGTATTGTTCATTTTGGCCGATGACCTCGGCTACCACGACCTCAGCTGCATGGGCAGCCAGTACTATGAAACCCCGAATATTGATCGGATAGCCAATGATGGGATGGTATTTACCAATGGCTACGCCGCCTGCCAGGTGTGCAGCCCTTCACGGGCGAGTATTATGAGTGGGAAAACACCGGCTAGGCATGGCATCACGGATTGGATCGGGGCAAAGACTGGCGAAAAGTGGCGGGAAGCAGGCCGCTCAAACCAGCTGTTACCACCAGAATATGTACGCCATTTGCCACATGAATACACCACGCTGCCAGAGGCGATGAAGGAGGGCGGCTATCGGACCTTCTTTGCTGGGAAATGGCATATTGGTGGCGAAGGATCCTGGCCGACGGACCACGGTTTTGAGATCAACAAGGGGGGATGGGATAAAGGAAGCCCGATCGGCGGCTATTTCTCTCCCTGGACCAATCCCAACCTAGAAAATGAGAAAGACGGCGAAAACCTCTCCATGCGCCTAGCCAAGGAAACAGCTCAATTCATCAAAGGGAACAAGGATACCTCCTTTTTTGCCTTTCTTTCCTTTTATGCCGTGCATGGCCCTATCCAGACGACCCAAGCAAAATGGGCGAAGTATCGAGCGAAAGCGGATAGTATGGGTATCGCTGAAACCGGATTTGAAATGGGACATTTCTTGCCGATTCGGCAAGTGCAGGATAATCCCGTCTATGCGGGTTTGGTGGAAGCCATGGATGATGCCGTTGGGGTAGTGTTGGACGCCTTGGAGGAAGCAGGCCTGGCAGATAATACGATAGTCGTGTTTACTTCAGATAATGGAGGCGTGGCTGCTGGAGATGCCTTCGCTACTTCCAACTTGCCCCTTAGGGCAGGTAAGGGCTATCAGTTTGAAGGGGGGATTCGGGAGCCCTATTTCATTAAGGTGCCAGGGATGACAGACGGTGGTAAGAAGACGAATGTGCCTGTAAATGGTACGGATTTCTATCCTACGCTTCTAGACCTAGCTGGCTTGCCCCTACGTCCTGATGAGCATCTAGATGGTCTTAGTTTGCGCCCTTTAATAGAAGGCGATACCATCGCCGATCGGTTTTTAGTCTGGCATTATCCGCATTATGGCAACCAGGGTGGCGAACCTTCGTCTGTCATTCGAGATGGGGATTGGAAACTGATTCACTATTACGAAGATGGTCGAGAGGAATTATACAATCTGAATAATGACCTCAGCGAAACAACAGATATCGCAGCGGATAAGCCGGAAAAGGTTAAATCCCTAAGCAGTCAGCTATTCTCCTATTTAGAAGAGGTGGGTGCGAGGTTCCCAGAGAAAGATCCGGAGTATAGCGCCGAATCAGAAAAGGCCTACCTAGAAAGAATCGTCAACGAACGCTGGCCACGCCTGGAGGCGCAACGACTCCGCTTTCTCGCCAACGATTATGATCCCGGTAACGAATGGTGGGGGAGTGCGAAATGGACAGAAAACGAATAGGTTCTAGCAGATAAAGCATACTTTAGCATACGGTCCTTTAGTAATTTTATGCATATGAAACGAGCATGATTTTGTTTAATCATAGCTTACATTAGGGAATGATTAAACCTGTCTACTCGGCGCAAG
>CAJXPD010000470.1 GCA_913057785.1 uncultured Lewinella sp.
ATCATTGACCTTCTTTGACAAATCTCGTGGACAATCATAAAATGATCGTCCACTGACGATAGCTGTCAGTGGACGATCACTGTCGGTACAGTGTTGCATTTCATTTTTAAGTGTCTTCAAACACGAGATTTGTCAAAGAACCATTATTGAATTGACTTAGAGACTATGCATAATATTATCCTCATTGAAGACAACGAGAGCTTTGGCTATATTTTAGCAGAGTACCTTAGTTTACATGATTACGCCGTGGACTGGGCCAAAACGGGAGCGGAGGGCATGGAAATGATTGCTCAAAAGAAATATGATCTGGGGGTCTTTGATATTATGCTTCCCGATCAGAATGGCTATGAAGTGGCGACTTGGGTCAAAAAACAGGTGCCGTATCTGCCATTTATCTTTCTCAGTGCTAAGTCTTTAAAAGTAGATAAACTCAAAGGTTTCAAACTCGGAGCGGATGATTACATTACCAAACCGATCGATGAGGAGTTGTTTTTAGCGAAAGTGAAAGCCCTCATCAAGCGTACGGAGCATCAAGCACCTATTCAAGAAGAATATAAAATTGGGCAATACTTATTTCAACCCAGCTTGCAGAAACTACATTGGAACGCTGAAGTGGTGCAACTAACCAAACGAGAAGCCGAATTGCTACAAATGCTATGTCAATGCCAAGGTCAGCTCCTCGCCCGCAAACGCGCCTTGCAAGAAATTTGGGGTGCTACCGATGAGTTTAGTCGCAAAAGCATGGATGTTTTTATTTCTCATCTTCGCAAATACCTTTCTAAGGACGAACGGGTTAAGATTACTAATATCCACGGTAAAGGTTTCGTGTTGACAGTGAATGAGGCTTAACTTCTTCCTAGCTGTTTCCTCTTTGTGTCAAAAGCTATTCCGTAGATTGCGATATTCCCAATTTACCCTTATCATTGGGCCCTGGCGCCTTAATGATGCAATATGGATATTAGAAAATGGGTAATTTCTGCTATCCTCACCTTCTTAATCCTTTTTTTGGGAATGGTGGGTTATCAGATGCTAGCGAATAGAGAGCAAGCCCCTAATACATTAACTGACCCTGACCAAACACGGAGACGTGTCCAAGTGCAACGCTTCCTTCCTCAGGAAAGCGCGCATCAAATTCCGGTTGATGGCCGCCTGGCCGCTTTTGAAAAAATCAACTTCTTTGCTAATGTCGGCGGAATTCTGTTGCCTTCTTCCAAGGTTATCAAGAAAGGGACCTATGTAAAGAAAGGAGAATTACTCTTTGATATTGATCAACGGAAAGCAAAGTTTCAACTCTTGGCCCAGCGTAGCCAATTGTTGAATTCTATTACCCTTATGATGCCCGATCTGAAACTAGATTACCCAACCGCCTTTCCCAAATGGACGGCCTACTTGGAGGCATTTGATGTGGAACAGACGACTACTGCTTTTCCACCTTCTGATGACGCAAAAGTAAAAGCATTCATTGCTACACGAGGAATCCAACAACAGTTTTACAATATTAAGAATGCCGAAGCTACTTTAGCAGATTTCAAAATATATGCTCCCTTCTCAGGCGTGATTACTCAAGCTTTGATCTACCCGGGTACAATGGTCAATCCAGGTCAACAGCTAGGCGCAATGATCAATAGCAATAGCTTTGAACTCGAAACTGCCGTCAGTGAGAAAGAATTGAGTTATGTGGATGTTGGGGCTCAAGTGAAATTAAATGGAAGCTTGCCAGATCAAGAATGGCTTGGTCGAGTACAACGGATTGGAACAGAGATTGATGCCGTGACACAAAATATTCCGGTATTTATAAGTGTAAAGGGACGGCAATTGAAGGCTGGGATGTACTTAAATGGAACCATTGCCGGTCGACCCTTAGCAGAGACAGTTGCTTTACCCAAATCCATGATTGTTGATCAGAACTTTGTGCTTACCGTTGTGGATTCAAGTGTACAGCGTTTTGAATTAGATATTGTCAAGCGGGATGAAGAAAATGTATATGCGCGAAACCTGAGACCAGATCAATGGGTGATTTACAGCTCATTGGCGGGTTTGTTTGAAGGACAGCAGGTTATTTCTGAACAAAAAACCGAAGAGTGAGCCGCATCATAACCTACTTCTTAAAGAATCCGATCATGGGGAACACTCTCATGATGGTGCTATTCGTGCTAGGGTACTTTGGGTTCACTGGGATAAAGACTACTCTTCTACCGGAGATAGAATTTAGGGTAATTACCATTCAGGTTATCTATCCGGGTGCTTCGCCGGCTGAGGTAGAAGAAGGGATAGTGATAAAAATTGAGGAAAAATTAAAGAGTATCAGTGGGATTGAACGGACGACCTCCAGCTCTTCCGAAAACCTGGGATTGATTACTGTTGAAGTATTGAAAGGGTTTGATGTGGACCTGGTTTTACGAGATGTAAAAAATGCCGTTGACGGTATTAGCTCCTTTCCTTTAGGCATGGAGCCGCCGGTCATCGAAAAGCAGGAGTATGAAGGTTTTGCTATTAATTTCTCCCTAAGCGGAGCCGTAGATCTTAAGACGCTTAAGCGTTTTGCTAGAGAAGTTGAAAGTGATCTACTCGCCATTGATGGGATCTCTAAAGTCGAGTTAAAAGGCTTTCCGGAGGAGGAGATTGAGATTAGTTTTCAGGAAGAAGATCTTCGAAAGTATCGACTTACTTTCGATCAAGTGGTCCAGCGTGTGCGAGAGGCAAACCTTGAATTGACAGGTGGAAAGATTAAGACATCACAAGAGGAGCTCTTGATACGAGCTAGAAATAAAGGCTATATAGCAGCTCAATTGAGAGAAATCCCGATCCAGCAGCAAGCAGGAGGAGGTCAGCTAACACTCGGTGATATCGCTATTTTGCGCGATCAATGGGAAGATGTACCTACGCGCTCCTACATTAATGGCGAAGCAGCTGTGATCGTCATTGTTCAAAATACGCTACAAGAAGACATGTTGGAGGTGACCGAAAAGGTTACCGCCTACGTGGAGCAATTCAATGCTACGCATTTGGAAGTGCAAGCAACCATTATCGAGGATGCTTCCGAGCCTTTGAATGAGCGGATTCGGCTAATGCTTGATAATGGCCTGATGGGTTTCCTACTAGTAATTATTTTATTAGCTTTTTTCCTTCACTGGCGATTGGCCTTTTGGGTGGCTATTGCTATCCCTATCTCTTTCGCGGGGATGTTCATTTTCGCAGGAATGCTAGGGGTAACCATCAATATGATGTCTTTGTTTGGGATGATCATAGTGGTGGGGATTTTGGTGGATGATGGGATTGTGATCGCTGAAAATATCTACCAGAAGTTTGAGCAAGGTATGCCGCCGATGGAAGCTGCATTGCATGGTACAATGGAAGTGCTTCCAGCTATATTTGCCGCTATCATTACCACTGTGGTTGCCTTCTCTGGTTTCTTTTTTGTAGATGGAAATCTAGGAGAATTTGGGGTGGAACTAGCCATAGTGGTAATCATCAGCCTGATCTTCTCCTTAGTAGAAGGTACCTTTATCCTCCCTGCGCACGTAGCCTACAGTAAAGCCCTGCAATCGCCGGAAGCCCGCCCAAATCCGATATTACGTTGGCTCAATAGTTGGATGGAATTTCTGAGAGATCGAATCTATCAGCCCGTGCTTAGGTTCGCTATGCAGCATAGTCTTCCCATGATCGCCTTGTGTGTGGCAGGCTTGGCTTTGACGGTTGGCGCCTTTCAGGGAGGCTATATCCGTAGTACCTTTTTTCCCACCGTTCCCAGCGAACGTTTTACCGTAGAGCTCCGCCTACCCGCAGGTGCTCGAGAGGAAGTGACCCTAGCAGTCCTAGACCGCATCGAGAATACCGCTAACACCCTAAATCAAGAATATCGAGAAAACTTATTTGCAGGAGAACGGCCACTGTTTACAAAAATTGAGAAGAGTATCGGACCAGCTACTAATTTTGGTACCGTCACTGTTTCACTGATAGGAAACGAGTTTCGCGAAACCCTGACCACTCGAGATATCACTGCGATCATGAGAGAGCGTTTGGGGGCAGTGGACGAGGCGGAATCTTTGCAGTTTAGAATTAGAAGTGCCTTTGGGAAGCCGGTGGATCTATCGATCTTAAGCAACAATTATGTGGAGCTAGAGGCAGCAGCGCAGGAAGTGGAAACAGCCTTGCAGAAAATGGCCGATTTGAGAGATGTGACGAATAATAACCGGGAAGGCTTAAAGGAGATTAGTATTCAGTTGAAGCCCAAAGCAGATCACCTGGGAATTAGATTAGGAGAAGTGATTCGGCAGGTTAGACAAGCCTTTTTTGGAGCGGAGGTGCAGCGATTGCAGCGAGGCGTGGATGAGGTGAAGGTTTGGGTGCGCTATGAGGAGAGTAATCGCACGGATCTAACGGACCTCGCTGATATGCGCATTCAGACGACAAGTGGCTTGGCCATACCGCTGGAGGAGATCGCTAGTTTTTCGGTGGAACGAGGGGTGATTAGCATCGAGCATTTGAATGGACGAAGGGAGATAAATCTGGAAGCCGAAATCGAAAATGATAATGTCTCGGTATCTGGTATCCAAGCTACGATACAAGATGAAATTCTTCCTCCGATCTTGGAAAAATATCCTTCTGTTGCGGTGGAATATGGAGGGGAAAGTCGAGAGCAGCAGAAGACCATGGGTACCTTAATGCAGGTGACTGCCATGATCTTTCTGGGGATATTTTTCATCATCCTACTCACCTTTAAGTCAGTGAGTCAAACGATCATCATCTTCATCATCATACCCTTTGGTGGCATTGGTATTGGCTTGGGGCACTATCTGATGGACACGGCCTTGAGTATGGTATCTCTATTAGGGTTTACCGCCTTGATCGGTATATTGGTCAATGATGCCTTGGTATTTGTCACCACCTTTAATGACAAGATTAAAGAAGGCCTTGAATTTGAAAAAGCACTGTTTGAAACGGGCTTATCACGTTTCAGGCCGATAGTCTTGACTTCTGTGACTACAATCGCTGGACTGGCGCCGATCTTGCTAGAAAAGAGTCAGGGAGCCCAGTTGCTCATCCCCATGGCTATCTCCGTAGCCTACGGTCTCCTGATTGTCACCGTGATTATCCTCGCCTTGATTCCCGCCCTGATGAATGTCTCCAATGCCATCAAAGTAGGCATTATCAGTTTATGGGAAGGACAAGCCATTAGTCGAAAAGAAGTGGAACCTTCCTTCCCCGGCCGCAAATCCTATCACCTGCTGACCTCTTCAAGCGCCTTAATCGCTGTAAGCCTATTTGCAGCGCTTCTCTGGCTCGCCTGGTCCTTGTCCACTGTCTTTTTTTAGCTACACTACTCAAAAAAGGAAGGGAACGAAAGTGGCTAAATTTATGTAGTTTGAACATTAGCCAATTAACCCAAGTTGCGATGAATGAGCGCAAAA